>NZ_JAJCXD010000005.1:0-226859 GCF_021056305.1 Actinokineospora sp. PR83 | reverse complement strand
GGGGGTGGCCGGTGCTGTCGGGGGGCGCGGGTGGGCGTGGTGGTGTCGGGCCGGTGCCGCGGGGCGGGTTAGGCGTCGACGTGGGGGTGGTGCCTCGGGGGGCATTCGTGCGGGAGGGGGTGGGGGGCGCGGGGCTCGTGGGGGTGGACGGCTTGGCGGTGGAGCGGGTTTCGGGGGGTGGCGGGGTGTTGCGACCCAGGCGGTCCATGGTCGAGGAGGCGGACTGGTCGGTGCCCCGGGCGGCTTGGGCGCTGGCCTTGGCCTTGCCGCCCGCGTCCTCGGCGGCGGTGGCGGCTCCCTCGACGGTGCTCCTGGCCCGGGCGATGGCGGCGTCGGCGGGGCCCATGGCGGCTTGGCCGAAGACGCCTGCGCTGGCGGGGCCCGCGCTGATGTTGAGCTTGCCGAGGACGCCGCCGCGCAGGTCGGAGCCGCGGTTGGTGATGCGGCCGCCGAGGGACTCGACGCGGTCGGGGTCCATGCCGGTGGTCCCGGGGCCCGCGGGAGCGCCCCCGGTAGGGGCGGGGCGGGGAGAGTGGGTGGGAGCACCGCCGTCGGGGGCGGAGTGTCTGCGGCGACCGGGCATCAGCGGACAGGCGGCACGCCGTAGGGGGTGACCGCGTCGTGGGCGCCCTTGGACAGGTCGGCGGCGTCGAGGGCGCGGTCCACGCCGCGGGCGACGTCCTGCATCCGCTGCGCGCCCGAGGAGGTGCGCGTCCCCTGGGCCGGTCCGTCCATCTCGGCGCCCAGTTCGGCGAGCCGTCCGCCCACCCGGCTCATGGCCGAGCCCAGCCTGCCCGCGATCTTCGTGGCCATGGTGGCACCGCGCACACCCGCGTACCCGGCATGCGCGGCGATCGACCCACCGAAGGTCGGAGCAGCGGAAGCGGCAGCGATCAGTGCTCCGGCGACCGACTCACCGATCAGGTCGGAGATCCAACCGAACACCAACGAACGCAGCTCGCACACCAGCACCCCCGACAGCGCGTGGATCGCCGCCGTGCCGTCCATCGTCTTGCCCAGGGCCTCGAACTGGCCCGCCAACTCGTCCACCCGCGCCCGGAACGCCTCACCGGACGCCACCGCCGAGAGCGGGTCGGCCAACGACGACACCACGTCCACCACGACACCCGACGCCACGTCGATGACGTCGGGCCCCTCGCCCTCGGCACCGGCGGTCAGCGAGTCGACGAACCCCGCCACGCTGTCAACGGCACCCGCCCCGGTGGACCACGTCGTCGTCTGCTGTTCCTCGATCACGAACGAACCCCCCGGTCCCGCGGCCCCCCGGCCGCACCCCCACGTGCGTCGGTGACCCTACCGCAGGTACCCGGTGCCCCGGGCTGGGTTGTCCACAGCCCTGGTGTTCCGGCAGCACCACCGGCACGATGTCGTCGAAGACGTCGCCCGGTCCCGGGGACCCGCCCACTCTGACAGGCTGCTGATCAACCGGACCTCCTCGTTCGGGCCCCGTCGACGGTGACGACCGGCGTGCGGGCCGAAGTCGACTCCGGGGTGGAGATCCGGGGTGGAGAACGCCCTCCACCCGCCCACGCATCTCCACCACCGAGTCCACCGCCGAGGGGAAGTGCCGGGCCGCCCCGCTCCCTACGCTCGACCTCGTACTCAGGGGCGCTGTCAGTGGCACCCCACGACGAGGAAACCGGAGGTGGCCCGTGAGCGACAGCATGCGCGACGCGCTCATGCTCAGCGGTGTGCTCCTGGCGATCGTGTTGTCCACCCAGGTCGGCAGGCACAAGTTCGGCATCGTCAAGGTCCTGCTGCCGCTGGCACTCGTGGTGTTCGTCGGCTGGGACGTGCTGCGCGGCATGGGCATCACCACCCCCAACGTGCTCGCCGCCGCCATCGGCACCGCCACCGGGCTCGGCATCGGCTTCGGCCTGCTGGCCACCATGCGGGTCGAGCGCGACCACGCCGAGGGCAAGTCCTACACCCGGGCCGGTCTGCCGTACCTGCTGATCTGGCTCGTGGTCCTGCTCGGCCGCCTGGCGTTCGTCTGGGCGCTGGAGAACGTGGATTCCTTCGGCCGCAGCGTGGCGGAGTTCCTGGTGGAGAACGGCGTCGAGCCCAAGGGCCTGGCCGCGTTCTTCGTCCTGATGGCCATGGCGATGGTCCTGGTCCGCACCATCGGCACCTGGGTCCGCTCGGCCCGCCTCAGCTCCGGCAGCGACCGCCGGGAGGCGACCGCGGTCGCGTAGCCCGCCCCCCGAGAATCCCGGCGCTGTGCACCACAGGCACAGCCGAGCCCACTGCCGGAACCGGATTCAGCCGCCTGCGATCCCGTGCTCGTACGCATACCGCACCGCACCAGCCCGATCCCGAGCCCCGATCTTGGCGAACGCGTTGTTGATGTGCGTCTTCACCGTGGTCTCCGCGATGAACAACTTCGCAGCGATCTCGGTGTTGTTCAACCCGGCCCCGATCAACCCCACCACCTGCAACTCCCGCTCGGTCAACCCACCCGGCTTCGCCGCCCGCGCCCCAGCCTGCTGCGGCGAAGGACCAGACCGACGCAGAGCCGCCATGAGCCGCTGTGACACCGCCGGGTCGAACGTCGACTGCCCGACAGCCGCCGAGCGCAGGGCGGCAGCGATCTCCCTACGCCCCGCGTCCTTGGTGAGGTACCCACGCGCCCCCGCGTCCAGCGCGGAGACGATCGACTCGTCGTCGGCGTAGGTGGTCAGCACGAGCACCGCCACACCGGGGTGCCGCGCGGTGATCTGCCTGGTGGCCTCGACGCCGTCCACGCCGGGCATGCGCAGGTCCATCAGCACCACGTCCGGGCGGTCGCGGGCCACCGCGGCCAGTGCCGCTGCCCCGTCCCCGGCCGAGCCGACCACCTCGACCCCGTCGACCAGGCCGAGCAGGGCGGTCAGCCCCTCGCGGACCACGTGCTGGTCGTCGACCACGAGCACCCGGGTGGCCGCCCCACCGGTCCCCTCGCTCACGCAGGCACCTCCACCGTCAGGGCCCAGCTCGGCCCGTCGCCGTCCGACTCCGCTCCCGCGGTCAGTGCACCGCCCACCAGCGCGACCCGCTCGCGCATCCCCTCCAGGCCGTGGCCGCCGTCCCGGGTGGCCGCCGGGTCCCCTGGTCGCAGCGGGTTGCGCACGGTCAGCCGGACGTCGCCGACACCATACTTCAGCCGCACCGCCACCGGGGTGCCCCCGGCGTGCTTGGCGGCGTTGGTCAGCGCCTCCCTGGCCACCCGCAGCACCGCCACGGACACCGCACTCGGCAGCGCCCGTTCGGTGCCCTCGGTGACCAGGTCGACGTGCATCCCGCGGTCCAGGCGGTAGCCCGCGACCAGGGCCGCGATGGCCACGGGCAGGGGTGGGACGTCGGCGCGCAGCGCGGCCACGGCCTCGCGGGCCTCGTCCAGGCCCGCGGCGGCCAGCGCGCGGGACCGGCGCACGTGGGCCAGGCCGTGCTCCAGGTCGCCGCGTTCCCCCAGGTGCGCCTCCGCCAGTTCCAATTGGACGCTCAGCGCGCCGAGGGAGTGGGCCAGCAGGTCGTGCAGCTCGCGGGCCAACCGGGCGCGCTCGTCGAGGGCGGCGGCGCGGGCCTGCTCGTGCTGGGTGCGCCGCACCTGTTCGACCAGCCGCCGGTTCTGCTCGGCCTGCACCCGGTACTGCCTGCGGTTGAGGCCCATCAGGGTGACCAGCAGCAGCACCGCCGCGGTGGCCGCGGTCGACCCGAGCGGCCTGCCCGCCAGCGCGTAGCTGGTGGCGCTGATCGCCACGTCCAGCCCGCACGCGGCCAGGATGGCGGGCGCGGGCGGGGTCATGTGCGAGGCGAGCACGAGCAGGGTGATGCCCGCCAGGATCGCCGCGCTGCCGTTGGCCTCCGGCCCGGTCAGCGCCGACGGCAGCGCGGAACTGACCGCCAGCACCACCACAGCCGACCGGGGGTGGCGGGTGTCGAGCAGGGTGAAGGCGACCCAGCACAGCGCGCAGGCCGCCACCACCGCCCACTCGGGACCGTCGAACTCCCCCGGGCGCACCGACACCAGCGTGGCGCCGATGAAGACGCTGCCCAGGACGCGGACCAGCCACCACCCCGGTTCGAACCGCCCCCCGGTGCGCTCGCCGCCCGGTGGCCCGTCCTGCCCGGTCGCGCTCCCCTGCGCCACTCCCAGCCGCCCCCACCCGTCCCGGTGCCCCGACGCGGACAGCTTCGCACCGGGCCGGGGCGGCGAGGAGGTCGGGCCGGCCGGGTCGACCGCCGCCGCGAACCCGTGCGGAATGCGGCGAACGGGGAGCGACCTGAATCAGACCGCTTCCCGATCGCGGATGGGTTGTTCCGCATTTGGTCGAGGGGGCAGATCTTCACCGTGGTAAATTCGGAGGTGGTCGGCAACTGGCATGGGGGCAGGATGTCGAAGGATGAGGTCACTCGAAAGCCCTCGCGCACCCCCGGTGAAGCACCCTGTGTGACCTGATCTTGCCGGGTCGGTGAAGACCTGTGCGCTGAACCAGGAGTGATCCCACCCGGTGAACACCCCGACCCGCCTGTTCCTGGGTGTGCTGCTGCTCGGCTTCGCATCCGCGGGCTGCGCCCCCCTCGAACGGCACGGACGTGCGGGAGGACACCACGCGGGTCGGAACATCGACAGGCGACCGGGCAACGGTGGGCGGCGCGCTGGAACTCGGCGAGATCATGCTGCCGCCCGGCGCCGAGATGGCCGGGGTCAGCCACGACCGGGGGATCGACGAACGCTACGTCCTCGCCATCCGGCTCCCCGCCGTCGATCGGCGGATTCGTGCACGACCGTACGCGGTCCGTACTAGGGTTGCAGGCCGCACACCTCGGACTGTGGGGGTCACCAGCGGTGGACAACTCGTCGTCGCGCAATGAGATGTCCGGTACGGCGCGTGGCGTTGTGCAGGCGACCAACATCGACAACGTGTACCTGGGCGCTCCGGAGGCGGAGCCTGCGGTTCCCGCGCAGGCCGGGGCGCCGCCCTCGCCGTTCGTCAACCGGGAGGTCCCGTTGGCGGAGCTGCGGTCTCGGGCGGAGGCCGTGGACCGGGTGGGGCCGGGGGTGGCCGCCGTGCGGGGGATGCAGGGGGTGGGGAAGACGGCGCTGCTGCTGCAGTTCGCGGCCACGGCGGCGGACCTGTTCACCGACGGTGTGCTGGCGGTGGGGTTCGGGCCGGAGGCCGGGGCGCCGAGCGAGGCCGCGTGGGGGTTGTTGCAGGGGCTCGGCGTTCCCGAGCAGCGGATACCGGCGAAGTTCGAGCACCGGGTCGCGATGTACCGGTCGATGACCGCCGGGCGGCGGCTGCTGGTGCTGATGGACGACGTGACCGACGCCGGGCAGGTGTCGGCGCTGCTGCCGAACTCGTCGGGGAGCATGGTCGTCGTGGCGGGCAACCGCGCGCTGGAGGACCTGCTCGCGGACGGGGCGCTCGACGTCCCGCTGGAGTCGCTGTCGGTGGACGACGGGGTCGAGCTGCTGCGCAGGCTGTGCGGGGCGGACCGGGTGGACGCGCAGGTGGAGCAGGCGCGTGAGCTGGTCGCCGCCTACGAGGGGCACCCGTCGGCGATCAAGGCCGTGGCGGGCCGGTTGCGGTTGCGGGCGTCGTGGCCGGTGTCGCGCCTGCTGACCGAGCTGCGCCGGGCCGTGCCCGCCAACGGGTCGGTCGAGGCGAAGGTGCTGGAGTCGTTCGACCAGGTGTACGGCGACCTGCCCGGGCCGGTGCGGGAGCTGTACCGCGTCGTCGGCGTGGTCATCGGGGTCCGGATCGGCGTCGAGGCGCTCGCCGAGATCACCGGGCGGCCCCGCGACGACGTGGCCGCGGACCTGGACGACCTCTTCGCCGTCGGGCTCGTCACCGAGGACCGGGCCGAGACCTACCGCCTGCACCGGCTGGTGCGCCGCCACGCCCTGCAGCGCACCGCCGAGGAGGACGGCGACGGCGTGCGCCGCGACTGGCGCGAGCGGGCGGTGCGGTGGTGGCTGGCCGAGGCGATGGGCGCCGACCTGGCCGCCGACCCCGGGCGCCTGCGCGTCCCCGACCCCGAGTCGGTGCGGGGTGAACGGCCCGCGGGCGTGTCCGCCGCCGAGGCCCTGGCCTGGCTCGACCACGAGCACGCGAACCTCCTCGCGATCCTGGACGCCGCGGCGGCGGAGGGCTGGAACGCCGAGGTGTGCAGGCTCTTCGAGGCGTTGTTCGCCCTCTACAAGACGCGCAAGCCGCTGTCGTCCTGGGTGCGCGCGGGGCAGGTCGCGGTGGACGCGGCCGTGCTGACGGGCAGCCGGGAGACCGAGGCGCGCTGCCGCTGCCTGCTGGCCAAGGCGTTCCAGGAACTCGAACGCTTCGACGAGGCCCACGCCCAGCTCCGCCGCGCCCAGGAGTTGGTGGACGACATCCCCGAGCGGTTCGCCGCCTCGGTGTACGACTTCACCGGCAACCTCTGCTTGCGGCAGGGCGACCCGGAGACCGCGCTGACCTGGTTCCGGCGGGCGCTGGCGATCAACCGCGGGCTGGGCCTGGTGCGGGGGACCGCGTTGCAGAGCGCGCTGGCGGCGCGCGCCCTCGGCAGGCTGGGCAGGGTCGAGGAAGCGCTGGCGCTGTTCGCCGAGGCGCGCGACCTCGTCACGGGTGGTCCGGCCGCGGTGCTGCTGCCGAAGATCCTCGCGGGCACCGGGGCCGTGCTCGCCGCGGCGGGACGCGTCGACGAGGCCCGGCGGGCGCTCCTGGACGCCGTCGAGCAGGCGGTGGCGGAGGGCAACACCGCGGACGCCACCGACGCCCTGATCAGCCTCGCGGACCTGGGCGGCCCGGACGAGGACGCGCACCGCAGGCAGGCCGTGCAACTGCTGGAGCAGATGGGCAGCCCCCGCGCGGCCCGCCTGATCGCGGGGATCGTTCAGCGGGCGTGAAGCCGCACCGTCGTCGAGCCGGACCCGACGACGACGGTGAGGCGGCGCAACCGGTCGAGCGGCACACCGCGCGACAGGCAGCACTGGACGGCGGAGCCCACCAGCGAGGCGTCCACCGGCCCGGCCGCCACCACCGCCCCGCCACCGCGAACGGCGACGAGCAGCCCACCGTGCCGGAGTGCGGCCACCGCGACCCGCAGGGCAGGCAGCCCGGCGAACGCCGCCGCGGCCCACTCCCCGGCCCGCGCGGTCGAGGCGTGCCGCGTCGTGCTCCACACGACGGCGGCGCGCTCGGCCCAGCCGGGGTCGACCTCGGCGTCGTCCGCGGCGAGGTGCCGGGCGTGCGGCTGGTCCTCGTCGTAGGTCAGCGCGGGGAACCGGGCCAGCTCCACGGTCGCCCGCCCGTCCTCGACCGGCCCGAGCGTGGCCCGCACCGAGTACGCGGTGGGGGTCGGCACGTCGACCTCCGGCACGGGCGCGGGTCTGACCCGGGCGGGCCCGCGCGGCGGCTGCACCCCCAGCTCGCCGTAGACCATGGCGCGCACCCGCTCCATCGACCGCCCCTGGAAGGCGAACAGCGCGTCGGCGACGCCCGCCTCCAACGGCGCGGCGGAGTCCAACTGCCCAGTGATCGGCAGGTCCTGGCGCAGCCTGGCCAGCCGCCCGCGCAGCCGGTCGATCGGCGACCCGGGCACCACCTCCGGGCCCCCGTCCTCCGCGAGCACCACCGGAACCCCCGCCCCCGCCGCGTACGAGGTCAACGACCCGTGGTCGGACACGACGACGTCCGCGGCCACCAGCGCCGCCCGCCACCCCTCCTCCGGGGGCACGACCACGAGCCCGGACTCGATCGCGGGCCGCAGCCAGGCGCGGACCTGCAACGGCCCGTGCCTCGCCCACACGTTGGGGTGCAGCACCAGCGCGACCCGGTTCAGGTCGGCCGCCACGGCGCCGACCACCCGGGCGGGCAGCCCCGGCTGCCTGCCGAACAGCGAGTGCGGCCCCCAGGTCGAACACAGCACGACCAGCCGCTTGCCCGTCGCCCCCAGCGCCGCCCGGTAGCGGTCGCGGAGCCGCCCGCTCACCCGGATCCGGTCGAAGCACGGGTCGCCCGCGACCACGGCGCGCGGCAGCAGCAGCGGCTCGACCGCGCGGATCACGTCGAGCTGACCGGGGTGGCTGACCACGATCCTGCGGGGCACCACCCGCCCGTCCCGCACCAGGGTCGAGCGCCGCAGCCCCGACACGGCACCCGCCTCGTGGGCGGCGAACCGCTGGTAGCCCACGCCGTGCGGGAACAGCACCAGCGGGGCGGCCAACCGGTGCAGGTCGCCGTTGTCACTGGCCGCCAGCGCCAGGTCGAACGACCGCCCGACGGCCTCACCCCAGGGGAGCAGGATGGCCCCGCGCTCCCGCAGCGCGGACACGAGCCGGTCGGAGAACCACGACCCGCCGTCGACGGTGAAGACCAGTTCGACCCGGGGGTCACCCTCGAAGACCGGCAGGACGTCCATCAACCGGTGCAGGGCGGCGGGGGAGCGCACGACCACGAGGACCGTGCGGATCGCCGTGACCGTGGACCACCGGCTCCCGGCTCCCGGCTCCCGGCTCCCGGCTCCCGGCTCCCGGCTCCCGGCTCCCGGCTCAACATCGAATTCTACCAGCTCAGCGGTGTTTTGATCTTGGGAAGTTGACCCGGGGCGCCGTTCCGGATGGGGGGATCGCCCTGGCACCGCGCCAGTCTACGTGCCGGGTCCGCCCCGCCGGATCGCGCATGAGGGCACCGACCACCCGGGCCGCGGGTCACCCCGTCGGCCGGAGGAAACGCCGGTCGTGCGCGCCGATCGACTCCACCGGCCGCGCCGCACGCGTGATCACGTCCAGCACGACCGAGGGGTCCGAGGTGTAGCAACCGCTCGCCCAGGCGGCGTTCGCCTCGATGACCGCCCACCGCCCGTCGATCGTGCCGACGTCGACCACGATCGCGCTGGGCAGGGTGTCCCCGACCGCCCCGAGCAGTTCGGTCCCGAAAGCCACGGCGTCCCGCGGCGCCTGCCCCAGGGAGCGCGACCCGGCACTCGCGTAGCGACTGGCGGCGACCACGGCGGAATCCAGCACGTGCAGGCGGACCTCGGTGTCGAACCCGACCACGTCCGACACCAGGACCGGCGTGTCCGGCTCAACGGCGTCCGCCCCCGGCAACTTGGTCCCGTCGCCGTACACCATCGCCCGGATGCCCTTGTCGTTCGGCGACTTCGCGAACACCGGGTGCCGCACCGCCCACGCCTCGCGGATGGTCGTCAACCGCACGTCCCGCCGCGTGAACTCCTCCGGCAACCGGGCCAACCAGTCCACCGGCGCCTCCAGCAACCCGATCCCCAGCGCGGGCGCCACGACGTCGGCGAAGCTCGGGCCCGCGTGCACGTGGTGCCCGACCACCCCGTCCGGCACCTCGAACGTCGGCAGCCGCACCGTCCGCAGCCCCCGCTGCGCGGCGGCGTCCCGGATCGCCTCCGCACTGGCGGTCAGCCGAGGGGGCAGGACCAGGACAGCGGGTAGCGTGGGCCGCGTCGTCCCCGCCACCCCTTCGGAGCCTGTGATGAGTGACATCCCCTGGGGTCCTCTCCTGATCACCATCGCCGTGGTCGGCGGGGTCGTCGTCCTCGGCCTGCTCTTCGCCCTGTGGCGCAAGTACCGGATGATCCGCAGCGCCGAGACCCCGCTCCCCGCCAAGGTCGCGTTCTGGGGGTCGATCGCCTACACCGTCTTCCCGATCGACCTCCTGCCCGACCCGATCCTCTTCGACGACATCGGCGTGCTCCTCGGCGCCCTCACCTACATCACCACCACCGTCCGCAAGGTCCGGCGCGGCAAGGAAGGCCGACCGGGCTGACCACGATCGGCAGCCGCCTTCGACAGGCCCCGGGCCCTTCACAACCGACTCACAACGGGGGCCGACTACCAATGGACCCGCAGGTCGGAGACACCAGAGGGGACGAAGGATCATGCGGAAGGCGATGCTGGGGGTTGTGGCGGTCATCCTGGGGCTGGGGGCGGTGCCCGGGGTGGCGGCAGCGGCGAGCGGGTGCGAGGTGGCGATCCTCGACACCGCCATGTACGAGGGGAGCCTGGGCGGGGCCAAGATGGGCTTCGGCGTGACCGCGACGGAGGGCTGCGCCGGGACGGTCAAGTACCGGACGGTGGTGACCCCGGCCGGGGAGGGGGTGGCGAACACCCCCGAGGACTACACGGCGGTCAGCGGTGTCCTCGCGGTCAGCGGCGGGGCGCCGATGTCGGTGCAGGTGCCGGTCGTGCCGGACCAGAAGGTCGAGCCCGACGAGGTGGTGCGGGTGGAGCTGTACGAGGCGAGCGGGGTGGCGATCACCCGGGCGGTGGCGGTGGGGAAGATCCTCAACGACGAGGGGGTGGTCCTCGGGGTCGACGCCGGGAAGATCTACTGGGGACCGGAGCACGTGGACATCCCGGTGGACATCAGCGCCGCTCCGGAGGCTCCGGTGACCGTGCACTTCCGGACTCGGAACGGGACGGCGGTCGACGGGGTGCACTACAGCTCGGTTCGGGGGGTTCTCACGTTGGAGCCCGGGAGCACTTCGGCGGTTGTGTCCGTGCCTCTGTTGGCTGGGGCCGACTTGGAGCCTGGTGCTTACTTCTACTTCGAGCTGTTCGACCCTTCGGCTGGGGTTGTCGGTACTGCGCGGGTTTCGGTGACTGTTCGGCCGTAGGTGGTGCCTGAGTGGATCCGTCTGCCCTGTTTGAAGCGCCGGTCGTCTAGTGGTGGTGCCCGGGCGGGTGGATCCGCTCGGGCCTTTGCGTAGCCGGGCCTGCGGTTGCGGGGTGGCCGGCTTTCGCTGCGCCCGATGGGGTTTCGGGCGGCTGGCCGCCTTGTCTGCGGTTGGTGGGGTGGTCGCCTGCTGCGCCCGCCGGGGTTCGGTTTGGCAGGCGGGCCGGGCTGGCGGGTGGTCGGCTCCGGGGGCGGGCGGCGGTGGGGGACGTGGGCCCGTCCACGGGGGACGGGCCCACGTCAGGGGCCCAGCAGGGACTCGGCCTCTGCGGTGGCGTTCGCCTGGGCGTACAGGCGGGCGGCGGTTTCGCGGTGCCTGCGGGCGGTGGTGGGGTCCTCGCGGCGCTGGGCCACCTCCGCGAGGTCGCGGTGGAGGTGGGCCTCCTCGAAGTGGTCGGGGACGCGTTCGCGGATGGCCTGGGCTGATTCCAGGTGGGTTTGGGCGGTGGGCAGGTCGTTCGCGAGCAGGTGGGCTCGGCCCAGGTGGCCGAGGGCGCAGGACTCGCCGTGGCGGTCGCCGACCTCGCGGCTGATGGCCAGGGCTTCCTCGAAGCGGTGGCGGGCCTGGTCGTGGTGGCCGAGGTCGAGGTGGGCGATGCCGATGTCGAGGAGGGTTTCCCACTCCAGCCAGCGGTCGCCGATCTCGCGGCAGATGTCCAGGGCTCGGTGGAAGTGCCCCAGGGCCTGTTCCTGCTCGCCGGTTTGCAGGTGGGCCTCGCCCAGGGCGTCCAGGGTGCCTGCTTCCAGCCTGCCGTGGCCGAGTTCGCGGAAGCCCGCCAGGGCCTCGTGCAGTGGGGTGAAGGCCGACTCGGCGCGGCCCATCTGGGTGTAGGTGTGGCCCAGGTTGCGTTGGGACAGCGCCTTTCCCAGTGCGTGGCCCGCGGTGGCGCAGCGTTCGACGGCCAGCAGGTGGGCGGTGACGGCCTCGTCGAAGCGGCGCAGTTCGGCGTAGATGTTGCCCATGTTGTTGTGGATGTGGCCCTGGCCGACCACGTCGTCGATGGTGTGGGCGACGCGCAGGGCCTGTTCGCTGGTGGTGAGGGCGTCGTGGAGTCTGCGGGTCATGGAGTAGGCCACGCCCAGGGCTCGCAGCATCTCCGCCTCCGCCGCGGGCTCGCCCAGTTCGGCGGCTGCCGCGGCGCCCTGCTTGCACAGCTCGACGCGTTCGTGCCAGTGGCCGGTGGCGTCGTAGAAGCTGGTGAGCAGGTAGGTCAACTGCCAGGCCGCGGTCAGGTGGCCGCCCGCCCTGGCCTGCTGCACCACCGGCACCAGGTTGCCCCGCTCCGCCTCCAGGAAGGCCAGGGCGCCGTGCTTGTCGGCGAACGGCAACTCGGCCGGGACGTGGTGCACGACCGGGGTGACCTGGTCGCGTTCGGGGTCGACCAGGCGGTTCGCCGCGTCGGCCACCGCCAGGTACCAGTCCACCAGGCGGTCGGTGACGTCGCAGCCGGGTTCGCGGACGTCGACGGACTGGCGGGCGAACTCGCGGATGAGGTCGTGGAAGCGGAAGCGGCCGGTGCCCGCCCTGGTGACCAGGTGCGAGGCGGCCAGCTCCGCCACGGCCCGCCTGCCGTCGGCGGGGCTCAGGCCGCCCAGCGCGGCGCCCAGGTGGGTGCTGAAGGTGGGGCCCGGGTGCAGGCCGAGCCTGCCGAACACCCGCGCCGTGCCCGCGGGCAGGGGCTCGTAGGCGCTGGCCAGCACGGTGCGCACGGTGCGGGAGTCCCCGTCGACCACCAGGCCGTCGAGCCGGTGGGGGCCGGTCAGCTCGGCGGCGAACTCGGCGATGGGCCGCGCCGGGTCGCCGACCAGCCGGGCCGCGGCGATGCGCAGGGCCAGCGGCATGCCGCCGCAGAGGCGGGCCAGCCGGGCCGCTGAGCCGGACTCCCGCTCCACCCGGTTGCCGCCGACCACGTTGCCCAGCAGGGACACCGCCTCGTCGTCGCGCAGGGCGTCGACCACGACGACGCGGGTGGCGTGCCGGGCGGCCAGCGCGGCCATGCCGAGGCGGCTGGTGACCAGCAGCAGGTTCCCGTCGCCGCCCGGCACCAGTCGGAGCACGTCCTCGACGCTGCCTGCGTTGTCCAGCACGACCAGGCACCGCCTGCCGTGCAGCAGCGAGCGGTACAGCGCGGCCCGCTCGTCGGGTTCGGCGGGGATGCGGTCGTCGGGCACGTCGAGCACCCGCAGCAGGTGGGCCAGGGCGCTGTGGGCGGGCACGGCCCGCCGCGGGTCTTGGCCGCGCAGGTCCACGAACAACTGCCCGTCGGGGAAGCGGTCGACCACCCGGTGGCCCCACTGCACCGCCAACGACGTCTTGCCCATGCCCGCGGGCCCGGTGATCACCACGATCGGCGGTTCGTCGGCGGTGGCCAGCACCTCGTCCAGGGCGGCCAGTTCCCCGTCCCGGCCGGTGAAGTGCCCGACCCGCGCCGGGAGCTGCCGGGGCGGGACGGGCGCGGCGGCGGCCGCCGGGGGCGGTGGGTCGAGCACGGGTTCGCGCCGCAGGATCGCGGTGTGCAGGGCGGCCACCTCCGGGCCGGGGTCGACCCCGAACTCCTCGGCCAGCGTGTGCCGCAGCCGCCCGTACACCTCGAGCGCGTCGGTGTGGCGGTTGCAGCGGTACAGGGCCAGCATCTGCAAGCCGACCAGGCGCTCGCGGGTGGGGTCCTGGGCCACCAGCCGGGGCAGCTCCAGGGCGGCCGCCTCGTGCCCGCCGCAGCGGATCTCCGCCTCCCACAGGTCCTCGACCGCCGAACGGCGCAGCTCCCGCAGCCGCTCGACCTCGTGCTCACCCCACCCGACCAGGGCCGCGCCCGCGAACGGTTCGCCCCGCCACAGCCCCAGCGTCGAGCGCAGCCCCTGCGCCGCGCGCTCGGGCGCACCGCCCGCCAGGTCGCGGCGCGCGGTGGCGACCAGCTCGGCGAAGCGGTGGGCGTCGACGCACCCGGCGGGCAGGTCGAGCAGGTAACCGGACTCCCGGGTGCCGAGCACCGGCGGGGCGCCGCAGGCGGCCAGCGCCTGCCTGATCCGCGCGACGTGGCTGTGCAGCGTGCGCAGGGCGGTGCGCGGCGGGTCCTCGCCCCAGAGCACCTCCACCAGGCGGTGGAAGGGCAGCACCTCGCCCGCGTGCAGCGCCAGGACGCCCAGCACGGCCCGCTGGCGGGTGCCCGACAGCTCGGCCTCCCCGTTCGGGCCGTGCGCGGAAACCGGCCCCAGCACCCGGACCTCGCACTGCCCGACCTGCTCGGTGCCGGTCACCGCGTTCCCCGCGAACGGACCACAACAGCAGCACAACAGGCCGACAACGTCGCCTCCGTAGACCTATGAGTGCACGGCGGGCGGCGCTCGCCGATCAACCAGGAAAGGTTTCCCGATGAAAACACACCTCCGTTCTCGTTCGTACCCCGCGTGGCGCTACGCCCTGCCCGCCGTGGCGGTGGCCGCGGCGATGACCGCGACCCTGGTGTCGCCCGGCGCCGTCCAGGCCGTCGCCGACACGGCCGTGACCGCTGAGGACGCCGACTACCCGACCGCCGAGGGACCGGGTGACCTGCGGGACCCCCAGGCCCTGATCATCGCCCAGGAGGCCGACCAGGCGTTCCGCCTGTCGCTGACCACCGCCGCGGCCAACCCGGACCAGGTGTTCCCGGCGGGCTCGATCGAGGCGATCCTCCAGGCGGGTGTGCGCTCGCTGCCCGCCGAGCGCCAGGAGCGGACCCGCCGCGGCGCCCAGTCCCTGCTGGCCGCCGACGTCGACACCCGGGTCGCCGAGTTCGGCCGCTACGGCCGCCTCGACCCCGCGGAGTACGCCCGGCTGGGCTTCGAGGGCGCCTTCCGCGACCTGCCGGTCGACTGGGCGGCCCTGCGCCGCAGCCTGCAGGCTGAGGCGGACCGGGTGGAGGCCGAGTCGGCCACCACCACCCGGCACGCGCTGGACGTCGCCGCGGCCGAGGGCGTCGACCCGACGGCGGCGAACTCGTCGCTCAAGGGCCTGAGCCTGCAGATCAGCTCCATCAAGGCGGTGAACTCCAACGAGTACTTCGGCGACGAGATCAGGCTCGGCGGCAGCACCGTCGACCACAAGGGCGTGACCAAGAAGATCGCCCCGTTCACCGTGATGAACGACTTCGACTCCGGTGAGATCAAGGTCTACCAGCCCTCGCTGACGTTCTCCTACGCCAACCTGATCGGCCACGAGGCATCCGCCCCCGCCACCGTCTGCGACGTGCTGCTCATGGCCGACGCCGACTACGGCGGCTTCGCCGACGCGGTCAACGCCGCCTGGGAGAAGGTCCAGGCCCAGGTCCTCGGCGCGATCGAGGACCTCATCGGCACCGCGCTCAGCGTGTACCTGTCCAAGGTGCTCGCGGGCCTCCTCGGCAAGGTCATCTCCTGGCTCGTCGGCAAGCTCCTCGGCTGGCTCATCAAGCTCTTCATGGACGACGTGTTCACCCCCGCCAAGGCGTGCATGACGATCCCGCACCGCTACGCCCACATGTACGACAACAACAAGCTCGCGGGCTGGGACAACCTCCGCACCTCGACCAAGTCCATCTGGTTCACCGCGTCGAGCACTTCCTACCGGATGAACGTCCACTGGAAGGTGCACGTCTGATCCGACCTGCCGGACCAAGGCCGTGAGCGGGGGAAGTCCCCGCCCACGGCCTTTCCGCGCGTACTAGAACGAGTTGCCGAACGCGCTGGACAGGTACTCCTTCGCGTCGCGCAGGGCCTCGGCGATGATGCGCGCCGCCTCCCGGGCCTGCTCGGGTTCGTGCGCGGCCTGCACCTGCAACCGGAAGCGCGAGGCGCCGGTCGGGGTGACCGGGAACTCGACCATGAACGCGAGCACCCCGCGGTCGAACAGCAGGCGGTTGACCGTCCGGGCCAGCTTCTCGTTGCCGATCAGGACCGGCACGATCGGGCTGGGGGAGCCCATGCAGGTCAGCCCGCGGGTGGTCAGTTCGTCGCGCAGGGCGTGGATGGCGGAGAACAGGCGCCCGCGCAGGGCGTCGCCCTCGTCGGTGCGGATGATCTCGGCTGCTTTGAGCACCACCGCGGTTTGCATGGGGGACAGGGCGTTGGAGAAGAAGTGGGAGCCCGCGAACATCTTGATGTACTGCTTCACCGCGGGGGACCTGGCCGCGACGAAGCCGCCGTTGGAGGCGAAGGTCTTGGAGAACGCCCCCATGACCAGGTCGACCTTGCCCACCATGTCCTGCACGCCCAGGACGCCGGTGCCGCCGGGGCCCATCGAGCCCAGGTCGTGCGCCACGTCGACGAGCAGGGTCGCGTCGTGGGCGTGGCAGACCTCCTGGAGCGCGGCGACGTCGGGCCAGTCGGCGTCCACCGAGAACAGGCCGTCGGTGATGACCATGATGCCGTTGCGGGAGTCGGTGGCGCGGATGCGGGCCAGGTGGGTGCGCACGGCTTCGACGTCGAGGTGGGTGTAGCGGGTGATGTTCCTGGTGGCCGCCCGCGCCCCCGTTTGCAGGCACGAGTGGGCGAGGCGGTCGATGAGGATGTGGTCCTCCTGGCGGACCAGGCCGGTGACGGTGCCGAAGCCCGCGGACCACCCGTTGGAGAACAGCGTCACGTGCTCCAGGCCGACCAGCGCGCCGAGGGCCGCCTCCAGCTCGTCGGAGATGCGGGTGTTGCCCAGCACCATCGGCGATCCGGCGCTGTGCGGGCCGAAGTCGCGCATCGCCCGGACCGCCGCTTCCCGGATCTCCGGGTGGGCGTTGAACGACAGGTAGTCCTGGGAGTTGAAGTTGATGCCCCGGGCGGGTTTGCTCAGGTCGTTGGTGATGGTCGCGACCCCGCCGGGCGCCGCCTCCAGGACCCGGGAGTACTGCCAGGTCTCGGTGCGCCTGCGCGCCTGCACCCAGCCGTGGAACTCCTCGGTGCGGCCGAGCAGGTTGGCGCCGACGGGTCGGAAGAAGTCGTAGGCGTTCTTGTCGAGCGCGTAGTCCTCGTCGGGGTCGATCGCGGGTGCGGCCGCCGTCGCCGGTTCCCACATCGGTTCCAGGTCGGCGCGGATCGCCGGGTAGTCCTCGTCGAAGAACCGGGCCGCCGCCTCCGCCGGGAGGGTGTCCAACTCGTCCAGGTCCTCCCAGGGGATGTGCGAGGCCCAGTTCCGCATCATGTCCGACACCTCGCGCGCTGCCGCGGCGACCGCTTTGGCAGCGGCGAGCGGGTCGGTGGCGGCGGTGTCGGCCGCGGCGATGACGGCGGCGACGACCTCGCCGTCCTCGCGCTCGTGTGCGGAGGTGCCGGTCACCGGGCCACCTCGGCTTCCGCGCGCAGGAAGGGGTTGCGGTGGTGGTCGCGGTAGGTCGCCTCGAAGTCGGCGAACACGCCGTGGTCGCGCGAGGACTCCCTGGCCGTGTCGTTGAGCAGGAACACGTTGGACGGGTCGAAGAACTCCGAGACCGGCGCCACGTCGACGTGGGTGGCGATGAAGCGGTCGATCTCGGCCTGGTTGCCGCGCAGGATCGAGAAGAGCTGCAACTCGTCGTGCCGCAGCGGTTTCATCTCCGCGAGCGTGCACACGTAGTCGTAGTAGGCGGCGGCGGTCTGGCTGCGCCGCTTGGCGGCGTACCCGGCCATCGCCGTGTCCCGGTCGGACTCCCCGCCGAGCCACCGGCCGATCGCCTCAGCGGCCAGCTCCGCGTCGCGCAGGGCGTGGGTGATCCCCAGCGCGGTGCACTGGTCCTTGAACGACTCGGCGTCGCCGACGAGCACCCAGCCGGGCCCGTGCAACTGCCGCAGGTACGCGGCCTGGTCGAGCGTCCCGTAGAAGCGCTCCTCCCGGGTGGCCGCCGCGACGGTGCCCGCCGCCTCTTCGCTGATCAGCCCGAGGGCGCGGTGGAAGTTGCCCTCGACGTCAGCCCGGAACTGCGCGGCCCACTCGCTCGGCCCCCACACCAGCACCATGGTCTGCCCGTGGTTCGTCGAGGCCATCGCCATCCCCAGCCTGCCCCGGCGGTGGATCTGCGCGGGGGCGTCGGGGATGCCGCTGAAGTAGCTCCAGTAGGCGAAGGTGCACCGGGGGCGCTCGTCGAACTTGTCGATGCCGAGAGCGCGCGCGACGAACGAGTTCCGCCCGTCGGCCCCGATCACCACCCGCGCGTGCTCGACCGTGCCGTCCCGCCCCCTGACGCCGACGACGGTGCCGTCGTCGTCCCGCAGCAGTTCCTCGACGGTGTACCCCTCGCGGAACTCCACACCGGCCGCGACCGCGTTGTCGATCAGGAGCTTGTCCAGCACGTGCCTGCGGACCGAGAAGTACTCCGTGGTGATCCCGTGGTCGTCGCCGTGCAGCAACCGGAACTGGTTGCGCAGGAGCTCCTCGGGAACGCTGCCGCGCAAGGCGATCCCGTCGTTGACGATGGTCACTTCGGAGTGCGCGGGTGTCACGGCTCTGACCTGGTCCAGCACGCCCAAGCGGTTCAGGTGGGAGGCACCGTGCGGCCAGATGAAGTGCGTGGACAACACGTCACTGGGGAACCGCGATCGGTCCACCACCAACACCCGGCGCCCCTGCCGGGCCAGGTGCGTCCCGACAGCGGCGCCCGCGCACCGACCACCGATCACAACAGCGTCATACATGCGGCCATCCCAACAGGAACCCCCCACCCTGTACAGGGCCGAACGGCCGAGCGCAGCCCCTGTGTCCACAACCGGTGTTCCACGGGTCAACTGAGCCCCGGACGTCAGTGCCCAGGGAGAACGCGAGGTTGCAGTGGCCACGCCGGTCATCGGTGTCCACCCTGATGGTGGGCCCGAGGATTTGCTGCGAGGTGACGGGGAGCGGGAATCCACCCTGGTTGCCGCACTGCCGCCCGTCGCCGCCGAGGCTGCCCTCCCAGCGGTGGTTCAGCGCCAACCCGGTGAGGTTGCCCGCCAGGTCACGAACACCCTCGGTGAGTCCCGAACCCGGCCGCGGGTGCGCCACCACTCTCCAGAGAGTCCCTCCCGAGGGCAATCCTCCATCCGGTTGTCAACGGACCGCACACCGCGCGCCCGGGTGCGGTTCGGGATTGCGCGCCCGTGCTCGTCGAGCCCACCGGGGGCACCGACGTCCTGCGGGCCGCCGTGCCGCACCACGTGGTCGAGGACACCGACTGCGCGCGGAGATCAAGTCCGAGGACCCCGGAACTGTTCCCGGATCGCAGGTGGGGCCGAGGCGAGGATGGCGGACGCCACACGGCGGTTGTCGCCGTCCGGAGCCTGGGTGAGCGCCCAGCGCAGGAGGGCGATGGCGTGGGGGAACGCAACAGCGCCTCGGCCGGGTCCTCGATGGACTCCACCAGGGCGATGTCCGCCGGACGAGCCGTCACGCGCAGGCGGGCGGGGGACGTCCGGACCGATGTGTACCCGAGGACGACTCCCCTGATGCGTGCCCCCACTTCCGGCCACGGTTGTTCCCGCTGAGCCCAGTCCCGAACGCGGTGCGCCGCGGCGCCGACCGGGCGCGAGGTGGTGGAGGCGGTGCTGCTCGCCCACGTCGAGACGCAGGTCCGGAACCGGGCGGTGCAGCAGCTCCTGTTCGCCGACGCCGACCGCGCGGCGGCTTTCCTGGCCTACCACGTCGAACCGCGGCTGACCGCCATCGTCGACCGCGCCAGGGCCGAGAACACCGTCCGGCACGACTTCACCGCCGACATCCCCCTGTTCGCCTACGCCGCAGGCCGGGTCGCGGCGGACCTGCCGGGCACCGGCGCCGGGTTCGCCCACCGCCACCTCGAACTGCTCATCGAGGGCCTGGCACCGGTGCCCGTCCCGCCACCGCTGCCCCGACTCGGGCTTCGCGGAGTTGCTGCGCGCCGGAGGCAGGACGCCGCGGTGAGCGGCCGCTGAGCGGTCGGCAGCGCGATCCGGGGGACCTCGTCCCCGAGCGCGGAGAAGCCCGGTGGGTGGATCCTGGTGGGGATGATCTTCGTCGGAGTGACCGTGGGGGTTGACCGTGGACGACAAGGACCAACTGCGGCAGACGTTGCGGTCCGCCCGCATCGTGCTGTCCATCCAGGCCGTGCTGGCGACCGCGACCTGTGTGGTCCTGCTGCTGGACGCGGTCGGGCAGGCGCGTGACGGTTCGGCGGAGACCTCGGTTCCGGGGTTCTCGCTCATTGGCAGCGTGGTCGTCGCCGTCGGTCTGCTCGTCTCGGCGGTGTTCCTGCTGCGCCACGCGTGGGCGCGGGTGCTCGCGCTCGTCATCGAGGTCTTCGGCGCGGTGCTCGCGGTGCTGACCCTCGTCGAGGGGGACGTCCTGGCGGGCTTGAGCAGGCTCGTGTTGGCCGCCCTGGTCATCGTCGGAGTGGTCCAGTACGAACTGGGGCGCAGGCATGCCACCGCGACCCCTCCCGAGGGGCCCGCCTGACGGTGCGACCCGGTCACTTGCCGATGCCGGAGGCTTCCCTGGCGACGACCTGGCGGGTGGTGGGGACGCCGGTAGTGACGGCCCAGGCCGTCGACGACCCCTGCCGACGACGTGCGCTGCCTCGACCTGGCCCGGGTGATGGCGGCAGGTCCCACTGGCTGGCCGAGCACGTCCCGCGCGGGTCGGTCACCGCCCTCGACACCTCCGAGACGGATCGAGTGATGGTCCCCGCCGCCCTGGAGGCCGCCGTCGGGGTACCGGTCGCGGACTTCACCCGTTCGGCCGCTGATGTCGATCACCGACGGTGGTCTCCTGGAAGGACGGCCCCTGGGGAGAGGCCATCCGGAGTACTTCGATGTGGGGGGAACACCATGAACGATCGCTGTGCGCTCGCGCGCGCTTCCAGACTCGCCGCCGCCGACGTCCTGACCCGGCAGCCGTGGCCGGACCACGTGAGCAACGGCGAGGAGGGGGATTACCCCTTCATCGCCAGCTACAGCAAGGGGCTGCCGCACGACGACACCGGGGAGGTCGTGCCCGAGGCGTACAACGCGCTGCTGCGCGCGGTGACCACCGGTTCGCCGGAGGACTTCGAGCGGGTCCCGGCGCCGGGCCGCAAGCTGGTCAACCCGCAGTCGGGCCTGGCCTTCGACGCGCAGGGCCCGGATGCGCAGTCGACGCCCATGCCGCCCGCGCCGCGCCTGGACAGCGCCCGGCACTCCGCGGAGATGGTGGAGCTGTACTGGATGGCGCTGTGCCGCGACGTCCCGTTCGACGAGTTCGACACCAGCGCCCTGGCCGACCAGGCGGCGACGGAGCTGTCCTCGCTGTCGGACTACCGCGCGCCGAGGCAGGGCGGCCGGATCACCCCGGCCACGCTGTTCCGCGGCGACACCCGGGGCGACCTGCGCGGCCCGTACCTGTCGCAGTTCCTCTACCGCGACATCCCCTACGGCACCCTGCTCGTCACGCAGAAGCACGACACCGTGCGCGCCGACCGCGACTTCATGACCGGGTTCGCCGAGTGGCTGGCCGTGCAGCGCGGCACCGCGGTGACGCCGATCAAGCGCGACCACAAGCGCCGCCGCCACCTGCGCACCCCGCGCGACCTGGCCAACTACGTGCACTTCGACGCGCTGTACGAGGCCTACCTCAACGCTGCCCTGATCCTGACCGGCCTCGACGCCCCGGTGGACAACGGGAACCCGTACCGGCACTCGGCCAACCAGGAGGGGTTCGGCACCTACGGCGCGCCGCACCTGCTGACCCTGGTCACCGAGGTCGCCACCCGCGCGCTCAAGGCGGCGTGGTTCCAGAAGTGGTTCGTGCACCGCAGGATGCGCCCGGAGGCGTTCGGCGGCCGGGTGCACGCCCACCTGAGCGGCCTGCGCGACTACGGCATGATCGACGCGGAGGTGCTGGACTCCGCCGCGGTGAAGCTGACCCACGAGAAGTTCGGCTCTTTCCTGCTGCCGCAGGCGTTCCCGGAGGGCTCACCGCTGCACCCGGCCTACGGCTCCGGCCACGCCACCGTCGCGGGCGCGTGCGTCACGGTCCTCAAGGCGTGGTTCGACGAGTCCTGGGTCCTGCCCGACCCGGTGGTGCCCGACGCGTCGGGCACGTCGCTGGTGCCCTACGAGGGTCCCGACGCCGACCGGCTGACCGTCGGCGGGGAACTGGACAAGGTGGCCGCCAACATCGCCTCGGGCCGCAACATGGCGGGTGTGCACTGGCGCACCGACTACAGCGAGGCGGTGCTGCTGGGCGAGGCGGTGGCCATCGGCGTGCTGCGCGACCAGGTGCGCGTCGGCCACGAGGCGGCGTCGTTCGGCCTGACCCGCTTCGACGGGCGGCGCATGACGATCTGACCGGCTGGGCCGGGGTCCGGTGCTCCCGCCCCGGACCCCGGCCCCGGCGGGTGCCCCACCGGGGCCGGGGTCGAACTCACCGCGGCAGGTGCGCGGCGCGGCGGTCGCGGAGCAGCAGTTCGACCACGACGAGGTTGGGGACCCAGGCCAGGAACGGCACGACCCGGTACGCGGTGAGGAAGTCGCCGGTCAGCGGCACCAGCGCGACCAGCCAGAGCCGCAGGGTCACCGCGGCGTAGGTGAGTGCGAACGCCCGCAGCGCCCACCGCCGGTGGGCGGTGACCGCGCCGCGGCGGATCGCCCGCAACCCCAGGGCCGCGAAGGTCAGCCACAGCACGGCCAGCAGGCCGAACCCGGCCACGCCGACCGGGCCCGCGAGGTTGTGGGGTGCGAGCACGAGTCCTGAGGCGGCGCCGATCCCGATGGCCGCCAGCGCCGCCCGCCCGGTCCACCGGTGCAGGCGCGGGGCCCGGGACCGGATGCGGGCGGAGAGCTGGATCGGCGACAGCAGCAGGGCGAGCCCACCGCCGGTCATGTGGGCGTAGAGGCACAGCCGCAGCCACGCGGGCCGGTCGGCGTAGTTCGCGGCGAGTTCGCTGCCGTCCGCGGCGAGGTCGTCCAGCGGCTGCGCCACGTAGGGCAGCAGGGCGAACACCGCGATCGCCACGGCCGTCAACGCGAGCCACCACACCCCCGCCAGCCGCCACGGGGTCGGGCCTGTCGTCGTTGCCATGCGCGGCTCCCTCTCGTCGGTGCCGCAACGGTAGGAGTTCGACGGCCCCGGCTCGCCCCTCTCGCTGGGGCAGTCGCCTCCCTCCTGCGAGGGAGGCTGCGGGAGGTGTGCCGAGTGCAGGATGGACCGTGCGGAAATCCCAGCTCTGGCAAACCCTCGGATTCGTGGTCGTCGCGGTCGCGGCGAGCGTGCTCACCTCCGCCGGACCGCCCTACCGGGCCGCGGACGCGCTCGGGGTGGGGTTCGCGGTCGTGGCCGCGGGGTGCCTCCTGTGGCGGCGGGCCGCGCCGATCCCCGTGCTCGGGGCGACGGCACTGGTGGTGGTGGCCAACGCCGCGGCCGGGTACCCGCCGACGGTGGTGCCGTGGGCGACGTGGGTCGCGCTGTTCACCTGCTTCTCCGTGTGCACCCGGCGGTACCGCGCGGTGGCGGTGGCCGTCACCCTGGCCGCCGTGGTGGGCTACGCCGTGTTCGACCGCGGGGAGGTCCAGGTGGAGACGGTGTTCGGGGTGGCGATGACCTTCCTGATCGCCGTGGTCGCGGGCGACGCCGTCCGCAGCCGCGGTGCGGCCGCCGCGGCCGAGCAGGCCCGGCAGCGCGCGGAGGAGCGCACCGAGCTGGCGCGCGAGCTGCACGACTCCCTCGGCCACGCGGTGAACGTGGTGGTCATGCAGGCCGGGGTCGCGCGCCGGGTCTTCGACGACAACCCGCGGTTCGCCAGGGAGGCGCTGGGGCACATCGAGACCGTCGGCCGGGACGCGCTCGGCGAACTGGACCGCCTGGTCCGGGTCGTGCGGGCCGACCGGCCGCCACCCGGGTTGGCCGCGCTGGCCGAGCACGTCCGGGCCGCGGGCCGGGAGCTGCGGCTGCGGGCGGAACAGGTGGAACTGGACGAGGGGCCCGCCCGCGCGCTGCACCGGATCGCGCAGGAGGCGATCACCAACGCGTTGCGGCACAGTGACTCCGGTCGGATCGACGTCCGCCTGCGGCAGGTCGGCGCCACCGCCGTGCTGGAGGTCGTCAACGAGGGCGCCCACCTCCCCGGGGACAGCCCGAGCCGTGGTGCGGGCGGGCCAGGCCGTGGCCAAGCCGTGCCCGGGGGCAGGTCCGGCCACGGCCTGGCCAACATGCGCGAGCGCGCCCGGCTGGCGGGCGGCGAGCTGGAGGCGGGCCCGTTCGAGGGCGGCTTCCGGGTGCGGGCCACCCTCCCGGCCGGGGCCCACCGGTGATCCGGGTCCTGCTCGCCGACGACGACGCCCTGGTGCGCAAGGGCTTGCGCGCCCTGCTCGACGCCGAGGAGGGCATCACCGTCGTCGGCGAGGCCGCCAACGGCCGGGAGGTGGTCCGCGCGGCCACCACCCACCACCCCGACGTCGTGGTGATGGACGTGCGGATGCCGGTCCGCGACGGCGTCTCCGCCACCAGGGAACTCCGCACCACCCACCCGCGCCCCCGCGTCCTGGTCCTCACCACGTTCGACCTCGACGAGGTGGTCGACGACGCGATCGCCGCGGGCGCCGACGGCTTCCTGCTCAAGCGCGCCACCCCCGAGGAACTCGTCGCGGGCATCCGCGCGGTCGCCGCGGGCGACGCGGTGCTGGCCCCCGCGGTCACCCGCAGGCTGTTCGACGCGCACACCGCCCGCACCGGCCCCGACCCCCGGCGAGCCCCCCGCCTCACCGACCGCGAGGCCGACGTGCTCCGGGCGATGGCCACCGGCCAGTCCAACACCGAGATCGCCCGAACGCTGCACCTGTCCGTGGAAACGGTCAAGTCCCACGTCAAGCACGTCCTCGCCAAACTGGGAGTCCGCGACCGCACCCAAGCCGTCGTGTGGGCCTACCGAACTGGCTTCGCCTACCGGGCTCGGGATTCCTGACCCCACTGCGCGCGCCCTCGACCCCCCGGGCTCGCCCACCGGTGGGTCACCGGGCGCGGGAGGCCTTGAGCATCTCCGAGCGGTCCACGACCTTGATGCGCTCGCGGCCGTGGGGTGCGCCGAGGGCCCGTTCGTAGGCGTCGAGGTTCTTCCAGCCCTGCCAGGTGGTGAACTCGATCCCGCGTTCGCGCAGGAACGCCTGCACCGCGCCGGGGTCGGGCTGGGCCGCCGGGCGCAGGGTCGGGGCGTCCGCCAGGAGGGAGGCCACGGTCTCCGAGGAGCAGCCCTTGGTGTGGCCGATGAGGCCGATCGGGCCGCGCTTGATCCAGCCGGACACGTAGACACCGGGCACCAGGTCGTCGTCCATGTCCAGGACGCGGCCCCTGCTGTGCGGGACGGTGTCGGAGACGTGGTCGAACGGGAGGTCCGCCAGGTGCGTGGAGCGGTAGCCCACCGCCCGGTACACCGCCTGCACGTCCCAGTCGTGGAAGGTGCCGGTGCCGCGGACGGTGCCGTCGCCGGTCAGTTCGGTGCGTTCGGTGCGCAGGCCGGTGACGTGGCCGTCGGCGCCCAGGATGGCGGTCGGGGCGTGGAAGAAGTGCAGGTGCAGGCGGCGCGGGCGGGTGCCGACGTCGCGGATGGCCCACTCCTGCAACGTCTTGACCACCATGTCGACCTGCTTGGAGGCCCGGATGGCGGTGAGGGAACCCTCGTCGAACTCGATGTCCTCCGGGTCGACGACGACCTCGACCGTCGGCGAGTGGTCCAGTTCCCGCAGTTCCATCGGGGTGAACTTGGCCTGGGCGGGGCCGCGCCTGCCGAACACGTGCACGTCGGTCACGGCGCTGGCGGCCAGACCGGCGTGGACGTTGTCCGGGATCTCGGTGCTCAGCATCTCCTCGGCGGACTTGGCCAGGACCCTGGCCACGTCGAGGGCCACGTTGCCCGCCCCCAGGACGGCGACCGAACGGGCGGTCAGCGGCCAGTCGCGCGCGACGTCGGGGTGCCCGTCGTACCAGGAGACGAAGTCGGCCGCCCCGTGGCTGCCCGCCAGGTCGACGCCGGGGATGTCGAGCGGCCGGTCGTCCACGGCGCCGGTGGCGAAGACGACGGCGTCGTAGAACTGGCGCAGCTCCTCCAGCTTGAGGTCGGTGCCGTAGTCGACGTTGCCGAACAGGCGCACGCCCGGCTTCTCCAGCACCCGGTGCAGGGCGTCCACGATGCCCTTGATCCGCGGGTGGTCGGGGGCGACGCCGTAGCGGATGAGGCCGAAGGGCGCGGGCATCCGCTCGAAGATGTCCACCCCGACGTCGGCCCCGGACTTGATGAGCGCGTCAACGGTGTAGATGCCGGCGGGACCCGCGCCGACCACGGCGATTCGCAGGGGACGGCTCAACGGGCGCTCCAGGTTCTCGTCGAAGACAGTAAGCACATATTAAGGTAAGGCTTACCTAAAAAGTTGTGATTCTGACTACTCTCGGTGGTCGACGCCGGGTGATCACGCCTTGTGGTCATGTGGTCCAGCGCGGTGGGTGCCGGTCTCCGGGCGCGACCGCGGGCGGGGGTGTGGGTGCTCCTCCGGTGTCCCGGGGGCAACCGGTGGTGGCTTCGCCCCCGGTTGTCCCAAGTGGACCGGGAAGGGTTCGTTGTCCCGGCTGTCGGTCGATTTGCCGAATCGCGCACATCCTCCCCGCGGTGTGCCGCTACGATCGGTTCGTGCCGCATCGAACGTCCACTTCGACCCACCCGCGATCCGGAAGGGGGCGTTGTGCCTCTGGGTCACGTTGAGCTGGCCGGTCTGAACATCCCCGACGACCCGCAGACGAGAGCCCGTTTCGCCGAGCTCACCCGCCCGGGTGGTGTTGAACTGCGGCCCGCTGAGGCGTACGAAGCCCGTGATCCGGGCGGGCTCATCACCGTCACGGTGAACAGGGCGCAGATGGTGACGGATGTCCGCATCCGTCCGCGGTGGTACGAGCAGATGCGACCGGAGGCATTCCCGGCCGCGCTCTACAACACCTACATCACCGCGGTTCAGCGCGCGCTCGCCGTGGAGTTCACCCACCGGCCCCAGGGCCAGGGCGATCCGTCGAGACCGCAGGCGCAGGCGGAGTCCCCGGTGCACCTCGCCGAACTACCCCTCGAGGAGTTCATCGCGAGGACCAGGTCCCGACTCGACGCCATCGACGCCGAGTACGACGCGATCCGACGTCGGGAGCAGGCGCCGCCGGTGGCCACGACCGAGGTCCGGAGTCCACTCGGGTACCTCACGATGCACGTGCGCGACGGCGGCCCGATCGCGATCCACGGCAACCCCCGGGCGCTCGACAACCCGTCCGACACCGTGCTCGCCGAGGAAGCCCTGCACCTGTTCGCCCGGGCGGGCTTCGGCGTCGAACCGGACGAACGACCACGCCCGGCCGCACGGCCGCGCACCGGCGGCGACGTGGCGGACGACGAGTACTTCGAAGGCTTCAAGGTGCTGGGCAAGAGGGGTGAGAATGGCTGACTACAAGGTCGTCACATCGGAGTTGCGCAAAGAGGCCAAGCTCTGGCAGGAGAAAGCGGACAGGGCGGCGCCGATCGTGCAGGCGGTGAAGGAGACCTACCTGACGGCTCCCGCCTTCTTCGTCGGCGACCTCGCGACCCTCGCCGCGGGAATGGTCAACGCCGGACTGGAGGCAGGCCAGTACGAGGAATTCCGCGCCTTCATCGAGAAGGTCCTCCAGGGCGCGGTCACCGAGTTCAACCAGATCGACGTCGCGCTGCGCAGGATCGCGGACGAGTACGACCGCACGGAAAGCGTCAACGAGATCGATCTCGCGAAGTTCTACAGCGTGTAGGAGTTGAGGACCCGATGTCCAGTTCCGGTGAGATGCTCAACCTGTTCGAACGGGGGTTCGAGGGGCTTGAGGACAAAGCCCGGGAGTGCGGCGACAAGTTCAACGCCGCTGTGCACCACATCAACGACTGGCGCTTCGTGCTCGGTCCGGCGATGATCGCGATCCGCCCCGCCCTGGACACCATCCGCGACGGCTTGCTGAAGTTGTTCCAGCTCGTCAGGACCGCTGTGGAACACCACATGCCCGTCGTGTCGCTGATCGTGCAGTCCTTCAACTGGATCGAGAAGGTCCAGGGTCCGGTGAACGGGCTGACCCACCAGAAGACCACGACCTTCCTGGCCAACTACTGGGAGGGCCCCGCGGCCAGTGCGTACGCGGAGCGGGTCACGGCGCAGAACGACGCGATCGGCGCCGTCTCGACGAAGGCGGACGGCGTCAGCAAGTGGCTGATGGACATCGCCAAGTACAACATCGAGTACATGACCGAGCTGGCCAAGATGGCGACGGGCTTCATCGGCGCGCTGGTCACCGCCGCGATCGAGGGGGCGACCGTCGTCGGCATCCCGTTCGCGGTCAAGGACCTCGCCGGCGCCATCGGCACCCTGGTGACCCAGGCGCTGGACAACCTGGTGGGCATCGCGAAGAGGTTCGCGGAGGCGCTCAGCAAGGTTCGGGACATCATGAGCATGATGACCGACGGCAAGCTCCCCGGACAGGGGTGGCCGCAGGCGGTCAGCGGCTGAAGCCGCACCCATCACGAGACAGGGACCATGAGCAGAAACCCCTCGAACGCGTGGCGACCGGTCATCGGTGTGGTGGCCGCGGCGATGGCGCTGGTCAGCGGCTGCGGTGTGGAGCCGATCCGGACGCCCGCGTTCAGCCCGACCACGACCTCGACCACGCCTCCCCCGGCGCCGGTCAAGTACTCCCCCACCGGCTGGAAGGGGTGTCAGGAGGTCCAGCGGAAGCTCGGCGGCGACCTGCCGCCCCCACGGCCGGAAGACGAGCAGGAGGGGCCCGGCTGGTCCCTGCGGATCTGTTCCTTCCAGTCCGATGCCGCACTCGTCGTCCTCAGCATCCAGTACTGGGAGACCACGGAGGACATCACCGGCACCCACCCCGGGGCGGAACGGGCCGAGGAGGACTTCCTCGGCCGGGGGCAGGCGCGCGAGGAGGACAGCGGCCTCGGCCTCGGTTCGGCTGCCCGCTGGAAGCGGGACGACACCACGGGCTGCACCCTGGAGATCCTCGACGGGAACGCGGTTGTGAGCGTGGCGGGCAGCAATCCGAAGGACCCCGCCGAGGGGCGGACCGAGCAGTGCCGGGGACGCGTGCGCGAACTGGCGAAGCAGTTCCACGCCGCCGTGCAGCCGCAGTGACCCGCGGGGGCTTGAGCACCCCCGTGCGCGTCGCCGATCCGCTGGAGCGGGACGTGGTCAGGACGGCCGACCCCACCGACTTCCGGACCGGTTCGCTGCTGCCCGGTGTGGGTTCCGCGCCTTCGTCCCACCCCGCCGCTTCCACGGCGCCGCCGTGACCCGCTGCCGGGTGTTCGCACGGGCGTCCCGGGGGGCGGCGTGTCCGGTGCGGGGCCGCTGTGGCGATACTGCCCGGCATGGCGCTCACCCCCCGCAGGCTCAACCGCAGCACGCTGGCCCGGCAGATGCTGCTGCGGCGGGAGGCCCTCGACCCGGCCGAGGCGGTGCGCAGGCTCGTCGGCCTCCAGTCGCAGCAGCCGGGGTCGCCCTACCTGGCCCTGTGGAACCGGGTGGACGGCGTCACCGCCGAGCAGGTCGACGCGGCCTACCGCGACTTCGACCTGGTCAAGTGCACCCTGCTGCGCGGAACCCTGCACACGGTCCACCGCGCCGACCACGCGCCGCTGCGCGCCGCCGTGCAGCCCACGCTGCGCGCCCACCTGGAGGATGACCGCTTCGCCGCGGAGCCGGACGAGGCCGGGCCGCTGGCGGCAGCGCTGGCGGGCCGGGCCGCCGAGCCCGCCACGAAGGCGGAGTTGGAGTCCTGGCTCGTCGAGCAGGGGCGGCCGGGAACGTGGTGGGGTATGCGCCTCTACGCGCCGCTGTGGCACGCGCCGACCGGGGCGGCGTGGTCGTTCGGCGACCGGCCGAGCTTCGTGGCCGCCCCCGCCCCGGACCTGTCGGAGGAGGCGGTCGCGGCGGGGCTGGCCGAGCTGGTCCGCCGGTACCTGGCCGCCTACGGGCCCGCGACGGTGGCCGACGTGGCCCAGTTCGCCGGGGTGCAGCGCGGGCGGGTGCGGGCGGTGCTGGCCTCGCTCGACCTGGTCGAGCACCCGGCGGAGGCGGGTCCGCCGCTGCTGGACGTGCCCGACGCGCCGCTGCCGGACGAGGACGTGCCCGCCCCGCCGCGGCTGCTGCCCATGTGGGACAACGTCCTGCTGGCCTACCACGACCGCACGCGCCTCGTCCCCGCCGAGCACCGCGGGCACGTCACCAGGGTCAACGGCGACTTCCTGCCCGCGCTGCTGGTGGACGGCCGGGTCGCGGGCGTGTGGCGCCTGGTGGACTCCGGGGTGGAGGTGACGGCGTTCGAGGCGCTGCCGGGAGCGGTGTGGGAGCAGTTGGAGGGCGAAGCCGTGTCGCTGCTGGGGTTCCTGGGGGAGCGGCCGAGCCCGATCCACACCAGACACCTCGCCTGGTGGAAGACCCTGCCCGGGGTCGAGGCGCGCGTGCTGGGCGCGTAATCGGCTTCGGGTCGCGCGGCTGCCGCCGCTAGGGTGCGGGGGTGATCACCGAGGAAGAACGCACCGCCCGCTCCGCCCGCGCCCGCGACGCCGCCGTGGCCGCCGCGACCGACCTGGGCCTCGACGCCTCGGCGGCGGTGGTCGTCTACGACGTGTTCTCGGTGGTGGTCGACCTGGCCCCGTCGCCGGTGGTGGCCCGCGTGCCGGTCGTGACCCCGCGCGGCACCTCCCCCGCGGGTTTCCAGCGCACCGAGTTGGCGGTTTCGCGGTGGCTGGCCGGGCGCGGGGAGCCGACCGTCGTCCCCAGTGGACTCGTCCCGGCCGAGCCGGTCGTGCGCGACGGGTTCGCGATGACCTTCTGGGAGAAGGTCGACGGTGTCCTCCCGCCGGACTACGACGTGGTGGGGCGCATGCCCGCCGTCGCGCGCCTGCACTCGGTGCTCGCCGAGTACCCCGGTGAGGTCGGGTTCTTCCCGGGGATGCAGGGCTACGTGGACTCGGCCTTCGACGACCTCGCGGGCCGCGCGGACCTGCTGCCCGCGGCGGACCTGGCCCGGGCCCGCGCCGAGTGGGCGGCGCTGTCGCCCGCCATCGCCTCGCCCGAGGCGTTCGCCCGGGTGTTCCCCGGCGTCCCGGTGCAGGTCGTGCACGGCGACGCGCCGTACTTCAACCTCATCGAGACCGCCGACGCCGTGCTGTACTCCGACTTCGAGCACGTCGGGCTCGCCCCGGTGGAGTGGGACCTCGCGCACACCGGCGCCGAGGCGATCGCCGCCTACGACGCCGCGGCCGTCGACCTGGGGCTGCGGCCGGTGGACCCCGCCGCACTGCGGGCGGCGGAACGCCTGCGCGACCTGCAGGCCGTCGCCTGCCTGGCGCTGGTCCCGGAGTTGCCGCTGCTGGTCGACGGACTGGCCTCGACGGTGGAAACCTGGCGCGGCACCGAACCCTGGGCGTAGGGCCCGCCCCGACGACCGCCGGAATCGGTCACCCCCGCTCCCGCCGGTCAGACGGGTTGGTGGGAGGTCCACTCCACGGGGTGCAGCGCGTGGTCGCCCTTGAGGCCCTTCAGCTCGGTGCGCCGGGGCTCCGCGAGGCGGAAGCGGCCCGGGTCCGGGAGGCCGTCGAGGGTGTCCGCGCTGACGAGGACCTCTTCGCTGCCCGCCTGGGCCGCCACCCGGGCGGCGGTGGCGACGGTGCGGCCGAAGTAGTCGCCGTCGCGGGTGATGGCGGGTCCGCGGTGGATGCCGATGCGGACGGTGATGGGGGTGGCGCGCAGGGCCTTGTGCTTGCGCTGGGCCAGGGCGTGCTGGATGGCGATGGCGGCGGAGATGGCCGGTTCCGGGGTGCTGAAGGCGACCATGAAGCCGTCGCCGAGGGATTTGACGACGTGGCCCCCTCGGGTGTCGACCTGCGTGCGGACCAGGTGGTCGTGGGCTTGCAGGAGTCGGACCCAGGCCTTGTCGCCGAGTTCCTCGTTGAGGGTGGTGGAGTCGATGATGTCGGTGAACACGAATGTGATGGTGCCGTCGGGGGCGGTGACGCGGGCGAGTTCCCCGCGGTGCTCCTCGGCCCAGCGGGTCAGGTCGTCGAGCGAGCTCAGGAGCAGGCCGCCGACGCCGTGGCGGCGCAGGCGGGCCGCGGTGGTGTTGGCGATCCGGACGGCGCGGTGGGTCGCCCCCAGCAGACCTTCGGCGCGCGGCCCGGCGCCCAGTCGCGGCCGCGACTCCGGGCGCGAGCGGGTGGAGGCCAGCAGCCTGGCGTAGCGGCGCCTCGATCGCCCCAGGAGGATGGAGAGCACCAACACCGCGACCAGGGCCCCGACGGCGACCACGGACACTGCCACCAACCAGACGGTCACGACGCGCTCTCTCCTTCACGGCGGGCGGGCCCGGGCACCAGCATGCTACCCATCGGTAACCCACTGGGTGGCCGGTGTCACCACGATCTCACTGGGCTGAACCGTCCGGTGAGGGGTCGGTGAAGGCGCCCGCGTGCGCGGCGAGGACGGCGGTTCTGGCCGCCTGGTCCGGCAGGTCCGGGTCGGGCGGGGTGTGGAGCAGCACCAACTGGTGGTACAGGGGTGCGGTGGCGGCGACGAGCAGTCGCCGGGCGTTGGTGTGGGTGGGGAGTTCGGTGCGGTGGACGGCTCGGTCGACGATGGCCTCGCAGCGCCGGTACCGGTCTTCCCAGAGCCGTCGTTGGGCGAGTTCGGCCCTCTCGGAGCGGAACGAGGCCGCGATCAGGGCCGCCGTGATCGAGGGTTCCGCGACCAGCGAGTCCTGGATCTCCCGGTTCAGCGCCGCCAGGTCCCCCTGCAGGGAACCGGTGTCGGGGGGCTGCCAGTCGTCGTCGCCCGCCGCGTCGAGGGCGTCGGCGAGCAGGCCGCCGACATCGCCCCAGCGGCGGTGGACCGTTGCGCGGTGCACGCCTGCCCGGGCGGCGACGGCTTCCACGGTGAGCCCGTCGTAGCCGTGCTCGCCGAGTTCGGCGAGGGTGGCGTCGAGGACCTGCTGACGGGTGCGGGCGGTGCGGCCGCCGGGGCGGCGGCGCGGGGTCGGGGAGGTCATCGCTGGTGATCCGGTTGCTCGGCGGGGCGGCGTCGTGACAGGATCTTAATGCAACAGCCGTCGCGATAGGGGGATGTCCGTGCCGTCGACCGAGCCTGCCGACCCGACCGCGGTGCACCCGATGCCCGAGCAGCCGCGGGTGGTGCTGCTGAAACCGCTGATCACCTCGCCGCTGATCGAGGTCGGGGAGTTCACCTACTACGACGACCCCGGTGACCCGACCGCCTTCGAGACCCGCAACGTGCTGTACCACTACGGGCCGGAGAAGCTGGTGATCGGGAAGTTCTGCGCGCTGGGCGAGGGCGTGCGGTTCGTCATGAACGGCGCCAACCACCGCATGGACGGCCCGTCCACGTTCCCGTTCCCGATCATGGGCGGTTCCTGGGCGCAGCACTTCGACCTCATCACCGGCCTCCCGGGGCGCGGCGACACCGTGGTGGGCAACGACGTCTGGTTCGGCTACCGGTCCACGGTGCTGCCCGGTGTCCACATCGGCCACGGGGCGATCGTCGCCGCCGGGTCCGTCGTCGTCGACGACGTCCCCGACTACGGGGTCGTCGGCGGCAACCCCGCCCGGCTCATCCGCCGCCGCCACAGCGACGCCGACATCGATCGCCTCCTCGCCCTGTCCTGGTGGGACTGGCCGCTGCCGCACCTCACCGACCACATCCGCACCGTCATGTCCGGCACCGTCGACGACCTGGAGCACGCGGCCCCCGCGCGTCCGAGCTGACGCCCCCCGGAAACGATCCACTCCGCACAGGCGATGGCGCCGGTGTCGCACCGCTTTCCCGGGGCGGTTGTCCTGCGAGTGCCACCGATGGGCCGGTCGGACCCGCGCCCTCGACCTCGACCGCGGGCACCCTGTCCTTCGACGAGCACGGCGACGCCGAGTTCCCGACCTTCGTCGTCCACCAGGTACACCGGCCGGGAGTGGCGGCCGGTGTACCCGGGCGGGCTGAACCGCTGAGCCGCGCGCGTCAGCGGTCCGCGCGGTCGTCCTGGTGCGGCGGTTCGGCGGTCGGGGCGTGCAGTGCCTGGACGGGCCCGCGGTTGAGGTAGGCGGCCAGGCCGCCGAGTTCCTCGCTGGCGATGAACGCCGACCGCACGTTGAGGAGGGCTTCCTCGGCATGGGTCTGGCAGCCCCACGCCGCGTCGCCCCAGGAGTCGGCGACCTTGAGCTCGGCCGGTGCGGTGCACCCGTCGGCGGCGCCGAGCGTGCACTGCTCGGGGTGCGGCACGGCGGCCTGCGCGGCCGCGGCGGTGCGCATCCGGGTGGCCAGTTCCGCGGCGGCGGCGGCGCGCTGCTCGGCCTCGGCGCGCAGTTTCTGCTCGGTGCGCACCGCCTTGGCCAGCTCGTCGCGGGCCGCCTCGGCGCGGGTTTCGGCGTCCCGCCGCGCCTGCTCGTCGTGGTGGCGTTCGATGGCCAGGGCCGCGGTGCCCGCGAAGACCCTGGCGAGGGCGAAGTCGAAGTCCTGCGGGGCGCGCGGGATCCGGTGGTACATGGCGAAGGTGCCCAGCAGGCTCCCGTCGCGGGCCAGGATCGGCGTGGACCAGCAGGCGGCCAGGCCCGCCCGGTCGGCCAGGTCCCGGAAGTCGTCCCAGAACGGGTCGGTGCCGATGTCGGTGACGATGACCGGCTCCCGCCGGTGGGCGGCCGTGCCGCACGAGCCGACGCCGTCCCCGGTGGCGATCCCGTCGATGGCCTCGTTGTAGAAGTCGGGCAGGCTGGGCGCGGCCCCGTGGCGCAGGTGCAGGCCGTCGGGGTCGGCGAGCAGGACGGAGACGAGCACCTCCTGCGGTGCGAGGTCCTCGATGCAGCGGGCCATCCCGTCGAGGACCTCGGCCAGGGGCGCCTGCCTGGCGATCTGCTCCAGCAGGGCGCGGTGCTCGGCCATCAGCTGGTGGGCGTGCCTGACCTGGGTGGTCTCGACGCCGATCACCCGGATCCCGACGACGGTGCCCTCGGCGTCGCGGCGCGGCTCGTAGGTGAAGTCGAAGAACGCCTCCCGCGCGTTCGGGCCGCTGTCGAGCACCACCCGGACGTCGCGGCCGGTGTGGGGCTCACCGGTGCGGTGGACCTGGTCGAGCAGGGCGATGAAGCCCTGACCGGCAGGCTCGGGCACCAACTCGGCGAGCGGCACACCGGTGCGCGCCCGCTGCTCACCGATCGTGGCGAAGAACGCCGGGTTCGCCGTCTCCACCACGTGCGTCGGCCCCGCCAGCGAGGCGAACACGGCGGTGGACTGCCCGAACAGCGCCCGCAGGTCCTCCTCCGCCGCCTGCCCGGCAACCGCAGGACCCGTGGGCAGGGGGTGCTGGCTCGATGCCGCCGTCATGGTGTGGTCCGTTCCTCGTCCGTGGGGTGCCACCGTAATACCCGGGACGTGTTCGGGCGTCACGGGCGACCGGCTGAGGCCGCGACCACCCGCCGAGGACGGCTGGAACCCCGTCCTCGGCGGGCAGCTCGCCCGCCGTCAGCCGCGGCCCGACCTCACCTCAGGTGCCGGAGGAAGAACCGGTTCCCGTCGTCGCCCTCGAACCGCGGGACGCCGGTGTGCCCGCCCGTGTTGGCGTGCAGTGTCTTCTCCCCGGAGCCGAAGGCGTCGAACAGGTCCAGGGCCATCTGCCGGTCGTTCCCCTCGTCGTCCCACTGCAACAGGACCAACAGCGGGATGGTGACCCGCCGGGCCTCCTCGACGACGGCGCGCGGCACGTAGCTCCCGGCGAACAGGAGGGCGGCCGAGATCCGCGGTTCCTCCACCGCCAACCGGACGCCGATGGAGATCACCCCGCCGGAGAACCCGACCGGCCCACCGATCCCGGGCAGCGGCAGGAGCGCGTCCAGGGCGGCCCGCCACTCCGGGACCGCCTCGTCGACCAGCGGCAGGACCAGCCGGTCGACGACCTCGTCGGGGACCGGCTCGCCCGCCTGCACCGCCCGGCGCAGGTCGGCCCGGGCCTCCTCCGCGGCGGCGGACCGGGGTCGGTCACCGCTGCCGGGGAGTTCGATGGTGGCCGCGGCGAAGCCCTCCGCCGCGGCGTGCCGGGCCCGGTCGACCAACCGGGGGTACATCCCGTCCAGTCCGCCGGGGTGGCCGAGCAGGATCAGCGGGGCCGGTGCGGACGCGGGTTCTGGCGTCCACAGGATGCCGGGGACCTCGCCGAGGGTGAACCCGCGTTCGAGGACACCGTCGTCGAAGCGCTGTTCGGAGGTGAATCGCATGGTCATGCCTTTCGGGAGAGCTCGTGAACGGCGCTCCCGGACGACCTACCGCCCGACCGTGACCCGCGAGGGGAGCACCCATGTCACCACGTTCACGGGTACCACCTCCTCGATCTCTCGCACGGCCGACGGCAAGGTAGCAGTGCCCGCCGCGGTCCACCGACGGGTTTTCGCACGACCTCCGCGACCGCCCGGGTGGATCGAAAAAAATCCGGGAGGCGGTGTCGGATCGGGGTGGTGGCGTTCGTTGCAGGGGTGAGGCCGCCGACGGGGTGGTCCGGACGAGGGGAACCGCGACGATGAGGCTGACGACGATGACCCAGGTCACCATCGACGGGGTGATGCAGGGCAACGGGCACGCGTCGGAGGAGGACCGCGAGAACGGGTTCGAGCGCGGCGGGTGGGCCCGCGGGCGGGGCGACGACGAGACCAGGGAGTTCATCACCCGGACCTACCAGCGCGCCGAGGCGTTCCTGTTCGGCAGGCGCACCTACGAGCTGTTCGCGAGTTCCTGGGGGTCGAACGACGAGATGCGCGCACATCCCGTCGGCGTCGCGCTGCACGGGACTCCGAAGTACGTCGCCTCGACCACGCTCACCGCGCCGACCTGGGAGGGCACGACCGTCCTGGGCGGTGACCTCGCGGCGGCCATCCGCGAGCTGAAGGCCAGGCCCGGGGGTGAGTTGCAGGTGCACGGCAGCGGCGTCCTGACCCGGTGGCTGCTGGAGCACGACCTGGTCGACGAGATGACCCTGGTCGTGATCCCGGTGGTCGTCGGTCAGGGTGCGCGGCTGTTCCCGGAGACCGGCCCGGACCTCGCCCTCGACCTGGTCGAGTCGCGGGTCGACTCGAAGGGCGTGACGATCCAGGTCCACCGGCCCGCCGGGCGCCCGCGGTACGCGACGGTCTGAAGTCCCCGCTTTCCCCACGACACAGGAGATGATCCTCGGATGCAGTACCTGGTTTCCGTCATCGACGACAAGGTCAACCCCGGCAGCGCGGACCGGCAGCCCGCCATCAGCGCGTTCAACGAACGGCTGATCGCCGAGGGCCACTGGGTCTTCGCGGGCGGGCTCGCCGACCCCGACGCCGCCACGGTCGTCGACAACCGGGGCGAGCAGGTCGTGTTCAGCGACGGGCCCTTCGTGGAGTCGAAGGAGTACCTCGCGGGCGTCTGGGTGTGGGAGGCCCCCGACCTGGACGTGGCGCTGCGGCTCGCCACCGAGGCGTCGGAGGTGTGCGACCGCAAGGTCGAGGTGCGGCCGTTCCGGTGAGCGACGTCGACGAGGCGGTCACCCGGGCCCACCGCGAGCAGTGGGCCCGGATGGTCGCCGCCCTGACCAGGCGCTTCGGTGACCTCGACATCGCCGAGGAGGCGGCGGCCGAGGCGTTCGCGACCGCCGTCGAGCGGTGGCGGGCCGACGGCGTGCCCCCCAACCCCGGCGCCTGGCTGACCACCACCGCCAACCGCAAGGCCATCGACCGCGTCCGGCGCGAAGACAAGCGCGACGCCAAGCACGAGGAGGCCCGGCTGGTGCACGACGACGACCCGACCGAGCCCCCCGGCGCCATCGACGACGACCGGCTCCGGCTGATCTTCACCTGCTGCCACCCGGCGCTCGCGCCGCAGACCAGGGTGGCCCTGACGCTGCGCATGGTCGGCGGGCTGACCGTGCCCGAGATCGCCCGCGCCTTCCTGGTGGGCGAGACCGCCATGGGGCAGCGGATCACCCGCGCGAAGGCCAAGATCGCCGCGGCTCGCATCCCCTACCGCGTACCGTCCGCCGAGGACCTCCCGGCCCGCGTCACCGGTGTGCTCACCGTCCTGTTCCTCGTCTTCAACGAGGGCTACCTGGCCACCGGCCCCGACACCGACCCGGTGCGCCACGACCTGACCGCCGAGGCGATCCGGCTCACCCGCCTGGTCCGCGCCCTCCTGCCGGAGGACGGCGAGGTGGCCGGGCTGCTGGCGCTGATGCTCCTCACCGAGGCCCGCCGCTCCGCCCGGGTCTCGGCCGACGGCGAACTGGTCGCCCTCCCCGAGCAGGACCGGGGGGCCTGGGACACCGCCCTGATCGCCGAGGGCCACCGGCTGGTGCGCGAGCGCCTCGCCGCTGCCGCCGCCGGGGTGGCCCCGGGCCGCTACCAGGTCCTGGCCGCGATCAACGCCGTGCACACCTCCGCCCGCGACACCCGCGACACCGACTGGTCCCAGGTCCTCGCCCTCTACGACCGGCTCGTCCGCCTCGACCCCTCACCGGTCGTCGCCCTCAACCGGGCCATCGCGGTCGCCGAACTCGACGGCCCGGACGTGGCACTGGCCGCCGTCGACCGCTTGGAGGACGAGCTGTCCGGCTACCACGCCTACCACGCCACCCGCGCCGACCTGCTGCGCAGGCTGGGCCGCAGCGAGCAGTCACGCGCGGCCTACGACAGGGCGATCGAGCTGGCGGGCAACACCGCCGAGACCGCCCACCTGACCCGCCGCCGCGACCAACTGGGGTAACACGGCCTAGCTCTCCCGCGGCGGGACGTTGAGCACCTCCAGGTAGAGCTTCCGGACGATCGCCTCCTGGGTCGCGCCCGTCGACACGTAGTGGTCGAGCCCGGGGGTGCCGTTGACCTCGATCACCGCGCCCTCGCCCTCGTCGGAGGTGATGTCCGAACAGGCCAGGTCGACACCGCAGAACCTCAGGTTGAACAGGCCCGCCACCGTGACAGCCAGGGTGACCCACCGTTCGGCGACGATCCCGGTCACGTCGTCGGCGGTGCCCCCCGCCGACAGGTTGGAGATGTCGAGCAGGCGGACCCGTTCACCGGGGCCCGGCACCGAGCCGAACGTGCGCCCGTCCCGGCGCAGTCGCGCCTCGATGCGGGCGTCGCCCGCCCTGAGCACCGTGTCGCGGAGCCCGAGGCTGTACGACTCCTGCAACCGGGACATCAACTCGGTCACCGTGGACGTGCCGTCCCCGACGACCGCCAGGGGGTTGCGCCGGTAGGCGGAGATGAGCTTCCCGTCTAGCACGACCAGCCGGTAGTCCGGCAGGTCGATGGCCTCCTCCACGAGGGCCACCCTGACCCGTTCCTCCTCGAACGCGGCGAACACCCCGGCGAGGTCCGCCTCGTCGAACACCCGCCACACGTTGATGCCCTTCGAGCCGTCGACGGGCTTGACGTACACCGGGAACCCCAGGTTGTCCCGCACGTACTCGGCGGCGGCGTCGACGGTGCGCAGCGCGTGGTGGCCGTTCGACTCCATCCGGGGGCGGATGCGCTGGGCCCACCAGGGGAGCAGGAACGACTCGCCCCGGGCGCAGGGGACACCGGAGCGGCGCAGGAAGAACTTGGTGTAGGCCTTGTCCTTCACCACCTCCTGCGCGGCACCCGAGTTCAGCCCGACGTCGTTCCCGCGAGTCGTGCGGTACGTGCCGTTCGCGTAGTGGATCCTGGTGACGTACCCGTACTCCGGCTCGACTTCGACGTCCACGACGTTGGACAACGAGCCTTCCGCGAACAGCGTGGCCACCATCCGGGTGACGTACGGGTAGTGCGACGCACCAGCGATGTCCATGTCGCGACACGTTACCCCGCAACGGATCCGTCCCCGGGGTGGCCCGGGAGCCGTTCAGCGCGCTCCTGGTGACACCAGGAAGAGCCGTGCCCCCGCCTGCGGGGAGGCGGGGGCACGGCGGTCGAGCAGGAGCGCGGGTCAGCAGTTGTTCTTCGGGGCCTTGCCCGCGAACCGGTCGGTCAGGAACTTCTCCACGTCACCCGCGGCGAAGGCCATGGTGCTGACGTGCTCGCCGAAGAACGCTCCCCACTGGACCTTGACGCCCGCCCGGCAGTAGTCCTTGCGCAGGGTCTCGGCCTGCTTGAGCGGGATGATCTCGTCCACCAGCCCGTGGTAGAGGAAGACCGGGGCGTTCGGCTTGACCTTGCCCAGCTTGTTCAGGGCGAGCTTGGACTGCCACTCCTGGGTGTTCAGCGGGTTGGTGGTGGTGTAGTCCGAGATCTTCTGGAACGCGTAGCCGAACACGGCGTCGACGCACACGTCCTGCTTGGTCGCGTAGAGCTCCTTGCCCTTGGCGTTGAGGTAGGACGGCAGGTCCAGCTCCGGGTAGGCGGAGTTCAGGCCGAGCGAGGCCAGCAGCAGGAAGCCGAAGCCGAGGCTGCCGTCGAGGGACTTGGCGACCTCGTTGAGGTCGGCCGGGGTGCCGCCCGCGGCGATGCCCACGACGTTGAGGTCGGGGGCGTAGGACGGGGCCAGCTCACCGGCCCAGGCCGCGCCGCCACCGCCCTGCGAGTAGCCCGCGAAGGCGATCGGACCACCCGAGGCCAGACCGGCCGCGGGCAGGCGGGTCGCGGCGCGGGCGGCGTCGATGACCGAGCGGCCCTCGGACTGGCCGACCACGTAGGTGTGCGTGCCCGGGGTGCCCAGGCCCTCGTAGTCGGTCGTGGCGATCGCGTACCCCTTCTGCAGCAGCGGGTCCGTGAAGGGCGCCTCGTAGTCGAGGAACTTCGACGGCGCGCAGCCGTCGCCGATGCCGCGGGTGCCCGGGGCGGTGGAGACGATCGGGCGCGGGCCCGCGCCGGTCCACGCCGCCTGGGGCACGAACACCCGGCCGGAGACCGCGATCGGCTGCCCGGTGGCCGACTCCGAGCGGTACAGGACCAGGTAGCCCTTGGCGCCCGCCTTCCCGGCGATCTCGCGCCACCAGATCACGTCACCGTTGTCGCCAGGCGGCAGCGGGTTCGGCGGGGTGTAGAACGCGTCGCCGATGGGGCCCTGCGGGGCCTCGGCGGCCTTGGTGACCGGCGCGGCGGACACGGTCGAGAAGACACCGACGGTCGCGGGGACGGCCAGCGCGGTGACGACCGCGGCGACCACGGGCCACCGCCGTGCCCCGCCTTCGGACCTGCGGAAGAATCGGGACACTGGCCTCACGGGACTCCTCGTCGAGCATACGTCTGACCTGGGGGAAACGTGCTGTTTCCGAAATGAATCTACAAGCGCGACCGACAGCCGGACAACCCCGCTGAAACATCGAATATCTATCTGATGAGCGCAATTCCCAGTGCAGGAATGAGCGTTCGCGCTGAAAAGCGGCCCACCACCCCGCAAGTGGGACGGGGACCCACCGGTGGTCTCGGCACGGGGTCGGGGCGCGGCCCGCGCGGCGGTCTCGCCCCGGAGCGGTCCGCTTCAGCGGCGGCACTCCGGCAAGCGGTCCAGGATGTCGACGACCCGGCGGAACTGCTCCTCGGTCGCGGCGTGCCCCGCGTCCACTGTGTGCGTGTCGAAGCGGTTGTGCGGGGTCAGCCGGTCGGCCTCGGCGATCATCCGGTCCTGCAGCGCGAGCGGGATCACCCGGTCCGCGGTGTGCCGGATGTAGGTGCGCGGGATGCGGCCCCAGGTGTCCGCCCGGACCTGGGAGTTCTCCCGGCCCACGGTCAGCGATTCGTCGGGTTGCAGGTGGGCGAGCACCGAGTGGAACTCGGCGTCGCCCGCGCCCGCCATCAGCACCTCCCTCAGCGCGGCCAGCGCGGCGGGGTCGGCGGTGCGGTAGTTGACCCGCACCGCGCCGATGACCGCGGGGTCGGCGACGACCAGACCGGCGAGGTTGCCCGCCAGGGTGGTCGACCCCTCCGGGGTGTTCAGGTAGTCCTCCGGGCAGGGCAGGTCCACGCAGCAGAACGCGGTGTCGTAGACGATCCGGTCGATGAGGTGCGGCACGGCGTTGCCGACCCGGTTCAGCGTCGCGCCGCCCATGCTGCCGCCGTAGAGGACGACCGGGCCGAACTCGGCGACCGTGCGGACCACCTGGACTGCCGCCGCGGTGTAGGCGTCCAGCCCGATGCCCGCCACCGGTGACGGTCGGGTCGCCAGCGACACCGGGTCCTGCGGGCACTGGTAGTCGAGGGCGAACTGGGCATCGGTGGCGCGGTGCCCCGGCAGGCCCACTCCGACGGTGCGGTGCCCGCGCAGGGACAGCGCGTCGATCCCGCCCGGGGTCCCGCTCGCACCGGTGACGACCACGAACGTCGTCGTGCCTGCCCTGCTGTTGCGCGCCTGCGCGGTCGTGCCGCACCCGGCCAGGGTGAGCCCGCCCGCCGCCGCGCCCGCGCGCAACGCCGTTCGCCTGGAATGCGTCGTGTTCGCCATGGCACCGAGTAGACCGCGGTGAGCCGCCGTCCCGGAAGCGGAGGAGGTAGGCCCCGGGGGCTACGAAAGTCGCACGGTGCAGGGCATTTCGGCTGCACGGCGGCTCCCGCGGCGATGCCGCGGGAGCCGCCTCCGGTGGTGCTCAGGAACCGATGCCGACGTAGTCCTTGAACTGCACCGTGATCGAGTGCTGGTCCGACGGCCAGTTCCGCGTGGCCACGGTGCGGATCGCGCCGCCGCTGCCGCGCACCGACTGGGTCACCCGGACGGTGCGGCCCGCGTCCGGCTGGGCGGGCACGTACCGGTCGGTCCCGGTCACGAAGGGCAGCGCGCTGAACGGGGGCAGCGCCACCCCCGGCGCGGACGCGCCGTCGCAGCCGTCGTCGAAGACGAAGGCCGCGAGGACCTGGCGCAGCCGGGGGGCGATGGTGGGGGCCAGGACGTCCACGCCGTCGAACCACAGGCGGTCGTTGTCGCCCGCGGCCGACTGGTCGGCCCACCACTCGCGGTTCCGGATCACGGTGAAGGCGGAGTGGCCGGGGCACCTGTCGACGTTGTCGGTGATGCCACCGGGGCGGGAGAGCTGCAACCGCACGAAGCGGTTGGAGCGCTCGAACGGCTCGAAGTAGTAGTGGTGGGTCTGCCGGCCCTCGCGCACCACCTCCGCCTCGTAGTGCTTGCGGCCGTTGACCTCCAGCGGGCCGAAGGAACCACCCGCGCCGATCGTGACCGCGTGCGCGGCCCCACCCCGGCGGGCGCCGGTGCGGTCGTCGACCTCCCAGACCCGCAGCACGCCCTCGACGGCCTGGTTCTGCGGGTAGTACAGCACCCGCCCCGCGATCTCGACCCGGTCGGGCAGCTCGGGCAGCACCGCGGTGGTGAGGGCGGGGCGGTCGCGCAGGAACCGGTGCACGTGGGCGAAGCCCTCGGCCGAGGTGGTGGTCTCGGTGTGCCCCAGGGTGGGCAGGTGCACGTTGGTCGCCCCGCCGATCGAACCGCCGGGTTGCAGGCTGCCCCAGAGCGCGAGCGTGGGGACGCCGCCGGGCAGGGTGGCGCTGGAGCGCCCGTCGACGTTGACGTACCTGCGCACCGAGGCCGCCCGCTCGGGCGCGGCGAGGTAGGTCTGCACGACCGACGTGCCCCGGGAGTGCGCGATGACGTCCACCCGCGGCGACCCGGTGCGGGCGCGGACGCCCGCGATGAACCCGTCGAGCCCAGCGACGGCCTGGTCGTTGCTCGCGACGCTGGTGTCGTACTCGTAGGCGTGCAGCAGGTCGTCGGCGTAGCCGTTGACCGAGAACCGCATGGCGTTGGACTCCCACTGCTGCGCCGAGCCCTGCTGGCCGTGGACGAACACGACCGGGGTGAACCCGGCCCGCACCCCCGCGACCGCGGCCTGCGCCGGGGTCACCGCCGAGGCCGCGACGAGCGCCAGCAGCCCCGCGAGCACCCCCGATCGGCGCCACCGGGTCGATGTCAGGACGTTCATGATCCTCCTCCGTGGTGGGCGGGCCGCCCGATGCCGCTCGCGACGGCGTCCCGCAGGTTCTCCCGCGCGTCGGCGGGCAACAGGTGACCCGCGCGGACGTTGGCGGCGTCGGTGCTGATGACCGGGCCCAGGTAGCTCGCGGCGTTCGGGTAGAGCTGCGCCAGCGCCCGCCCGTCGAAGGGCTCGTGGGTGCCGAACAGGCGGCAGAACGCCTCGCCGGTGTTGTCACCGGTGTTCAGCGCGGTCGGCGCGGTCACCTGCGAGAGGCGGATGCCACCCAGGGCGAGCCCCAGCGCGTCGCGCTTCTTGGTGACCCCGTCGGCCTCGAACTCCAGCGGCCGGGCCGTCGGCGGCGGCGTGCCCCGCTCCACCCACGCGCGCAGGTGCTCGTAGGCCGCCGCGGTCACGTGGTGCATCGGGACCCGGCTGAACGGCGGCCGGTCGCAGGCGTACTCCGGTGCCCCGCCGAGGTCGCGCTCGGAGATGGGGGCGCGGTAGACCTGCCCCTCGTACCCGGAGTGCGCCGCGCCCGCGACCTCCCAACGGCGGAACCGGTCGGTATCCGCGGGCCGCTGCGCGCTGCGCACGTCGGTCTCGGACTGCACCTGGAAGACCGGCTCCGCGCCCGCCCGCGTCGGCGCCGCGCCGACGACGAAGGCGTAGCCGTCGAACACCGGGCTCGTCCGCGGCAGCACCCGGTCGTAGAGGACCGCCATCCGAGCCGAGGACTGGGAGGCCCCGATCGCCAGCAGGGTCCTGGTCCGCAGCCCGCCCATGACCGCGCCCAGCTCCACGGCCCGGCCCGCCTGGGTGAAGATGTCGTAGGACAGCTCGTCGGCGGGGAAGCGGCCGCCGCCGGTCACGTCGAGGCCGCCGTAGCGGGCGGGGCTCCACCCGCGCAGCTTCTCCGCGCCGACCCGCTGGGCCGACACCCCGACCCACGCGTGGCCCGCGCGCACCACCGAGTCGGCGTTCCACAGTGCGTCCAGGTCGTACCCGGCGGTGACGTTCTGCCACTCCACCAGGGTCGTCCCGGAGAAGTCGCGGGCCAGCGCGGGCCGCCGCACCACGACCCTGGTCGTGTACGGGACGTCGTCGGCCACCCGCGCACCCGCGGCGGACCAGCCGTCGGCCAGCCCGGAGAGGTGGAACTCCTGCTCGACGTAGCCGCGCGCGGTCAGGTCGACGGGGGTGGCGAAGAAGGGATATGTGTCCTCGATCCGCTCGGCCAACCGATCGCCGGGCACGGTCCCCGGCAGCGGACCGACCACCCGGGGCACGGGCTCCGCGGCGGCGGTGGCCGACGCCGGGACGGCGTTCGGGGCGAGCAGGGCGAGCGCGGCCGTGACCAGGCCGACGCGGCGCCAGGGGGAAAGCGGCATACCGGCTCCCGCGACGATGGGGGATGGGGGCACACGGAACGTAACCGGGCCCGCACACCCCGCACCAGGACGGGCGGCGATCGTGAGACCGCTGTCGCACGGGCGCGGGTCACCTCACCCGGAGGGCCGCAGCACCGCCCTGGCGGCCCGTTCGGCCAGGTCGGGGTCGAGCGGGGCACCGCCCAGCAGCTCGGCGTAGATCATCGACTCGACGATGCGCACGTAGAGGTAGGCGAGCTGGTCCAGCGCCGACGGCGACCACGGCGCACCGGGGCCGTGCACCTCCCGCAGGATCTCCCGCTGCGCCGACACCGCCCGCCGGTGCACCCCGCCGGTGGCGTTGAACAGCACCCGCGCGGCCGTCTCCGGCTCACCGCGCAGGAACGCCAGGAACGGCGCCGACCCGCGGAGCTGGTCCGTGAACCGCTGGGTCACCTCCAGGACGCCGTCGTCCCCGCCGCGCCTGCGCTGCTGCCGCGCCCGCACCAGGAGCCGTTCGGCGAGCAGCCACAGCACGTCGCCGAGCAGGCCGTCCCGGCTGTGCACCACCCGGTAGAGGGTCGCCCGGCTGATGGCCAGGGCCGTCGCCAGCCGGTCCATGTCCACCGTGCCGTGCCGCAGGAAGAACCGGGACGCGCCCAGCACGACCTGTTCCCGGCTCACGACCCGCCGGGCGCCGACCGGGCTCGCCATGACGCCTCCACTCCCGTCGGGCCGCCCGCCCGCACTCCCACCCATCATCGCCTCCACCACCACCCGGCCACGAGGTCACGCCGGGCACCGGTGCGGCGCTCTTGTCGTCCTCGGACCGGTCGGGGTGGGCCACACCACCGGGGAACAGTTGCACCCCTGGTTTGAGTTATGTAGACTCAAACTATGTTCACCAGGGCAGAAGCGCTAGAACGGGTCGAGCGGGCGGGGTCGGCCGCCGGGCTCTTCGGGCCTCCCACCACCGACCCGACGCGGCGCGCGGAGGCGCGGCGGCTGTACCGGGCGCTGGCTTCCGCCCTGCACCCGGACGTGACCGGCGAGGGGGACACCCGGGCGCACGCGGCGTCCGCGGAGCTGACCCGGATGCACCACGAGTGGACGCGGGGCACGACGGTCGAACTGCGCACGGCGACCGGCACCTACCGGATCGGCGAACCGTTCGCCGTCGGCAGCGTCGCGAACGTGTACGAGGCCGACGGCCCGCACGTGGTCAAGGTGGTGCGCAACCCGGCGCTGAACCCGCTGCTGCACGGCGAGTGGGATGCGCTGCGCGCGCTGGAGCGGTTCACCGACCGGCACCGCTGGCTGCGCCCCTACTACCCGCGCCTGCTCGACACCTCCGGCGACCTCGGCCGGGGCGAGCGGGCGTTCACGGTGCTCGACCCGCTGGTGGACGGGTTCGTGACGCTCGCCGACGTGCGGCGCGCGTTCCCCCGCGGGTTGGACGGCCGCGACTACGCGTGGATGCACCGCAGGCTGCTCAAGGCGCTGGCCGGGGCACACCGGCTCGGGCTGGTGCACGGCGCGGTCACCGCCGAGAACGTGCTGGTGCACCCCGAGGAGCACGGGATCGTGCTGGCCGGGTGGTCGTTCGCCGTCGAGAGCGGGCAGCGGCTGCTCGCGACCAGCAAGACCATCACCTACCCGCCGGAGGTCCTCGCCGGGGAACCGGTCACCACCGCCACGGACGTCCACATGGCACACACGCTGATGCTGGACCTGCTGGTGCCCGACGAGAAGGGGCAGATCACGTTCGCCCGCGGGTGCACCCAGGACCGGCCGTCCCGACGGCCGGACGCGGTCGACCTGCTGGGCGAGTACGACGAACTGCTCGAAGAGCTGTACGGCGCACGGGTCTTCCGCCCGTTCGCCCTCCCCCGAACGACAGGAGCATGACCATGGGACACGGCAAGTGGGACGACAACGCCTACCTGGCGGCCAAGACCTTCCGCGCGGCCAAGGGGATCGCCGACTTCGGCTACACCGCGGCGCTGCGGAAGAAGTCGTCCAGGGACTGGAAGGCCGCTCCCGCCCTGGACCCGCTGGGCGTGGCGGCCCGCGAGTGCCGCGACTCGCCCGACCACGCCGACTCGACGCCGATCGCGGTGCTGTTCGACGTGACCGGCTCGATGGGCGCCGTGCCGAAGATCATGCAGGGCAAGCTCGGCAAGCTGCACGGGCTGTTGCAGCGCAAGGGCTACCTCGCCGACCCGCAACTGATGTTCGGCGGGATCGGCGACGCCGACAGCGACCGCGTGCCGCTGCAGGTCGGGCAGTTCGAGTCGGACAACCGGATGGACGAGCAGCTGCGCGACATCTTCCTGGAGGGCGGTGGCGGCGGGCAGAAGAGCGAGTCCTACGAGCTGGCCGCGTACTTCGTGGCCCGGCACGTGGTCACCGACGCTTGGCGCAAGCGCGGTCGCAAGGGCTACCTGTTCCTCATCGGCGACGAGCTGAACAAGCCCCGGCTGGAGGCGCGGCACATCCGCCGGGTCATCGGCGACGACGTCGCGCAGGACATCGACCCGGTGTCGGTGTACCGCGAGCTGGCCCGCAAGTGGAACGTGTACTTCATCCTGCCCAACCAGTCCTCGTACTACAACGACGACGCCATCGGCGAGCACTGGCGGCAGATCCTGGGCCAGAACTTCCTCAAGCTGGACGACCCCGGCGCGGTGTGCGAGCTGATCGCCGCCACGATCGGCGTGGAGGAGCGGGTGGTCGACCTGGACCAGGCGCTGGTGGACCTGGCCGAGGTCGGCTCGGTCGCCGAGAGCAGGGCCGTCGGCAAGGCGCTGGTCTCGGTCGGCGCGAGCGGGAGGTCGCCCGCGAAGTCCGCGGCCCCGCTGGGCATCGACGGTCCCGACGACGTGGTGCTGAGCTGACGTGGACGAGCACGTGGTCGTCGTCGGGTTGGGGTTCGGCGACGAGGGCAAGGGGGCGGTGGTCGACGCGCTGTGCGCCGACGGCTCGGTGTCGGCGGTGGTGCGGTTCAACGGGGGCGCGCAGGCCGCGCACAACGTCGTCGCGGGCGGCGCGCACCACACGTTCAGCCAGTTCGGGTCCGGCACGCTCGCGGGCGTGCCGACCTGGCTGTCCCGCCACGTGCTGGTGGAGCCGATCGCGCTGGCGGCGGAGTCGCGGGACCTGGCGGCCCTCGGCGTCGCCGACCCGCTGGCGATGGTCTCGATCGACGCCGACGCGCTGCTGACCACCCCGTTCCACGTCGCGGCGAACCGGGCGCGGGAGGACGCCAGGGGCCGCGACCGGCACGGGTCGTGCGGCAAGGGCATCGGCGAGACCGCGTGGTACGCGCTGCTGGCCGAGCGGGGAGCCCGACCGGGCGAGGTGGTGGAGGGCCAGGAACTGAGGGGTGTTCCCGGCCCCCCACCGACGGTGGGCGACTGCGCGAACCCGGTCGCGCTGCGGCGCAAGCTCGACGTGCTCGCCCGGTTCTACGAGCCGCTGATCGGCGACGGCCCCCGGGTCGACGACCTCGTGGCCCTCTACCGGGCGTTCGCCGACGCCGTGCGGATCACGACCGGCGACGAGGCGTCCAGGCTCGCCGACGCCGGGCGGCTGGTCTTCGAGGGCGCGCAGGGGGTCCTCCTCGACGAGACGCACGGCTTCCACCCGCACACCACCTGGTCCACCGTCACACCGCGCAACGCCAGGTCGCTGCTCGCGGGTCGCGGCGCGCGGGTGCTGGGGGTGACCCGGACCTACCAGACCCGGCACGGCGCGGGCCCGCTGCCGACCGAGGACCGCGGTGTCCTCGACCGGTTCCCCGAGCGCCACAACGGAACCGGCGAGTACCAGGGCGCGTGGCGGGCCGGTCACCTGGACACCGTGCTGCTGCGGTACGCCATGGCCGCGTGCGGCGGCGTCGACGGCCTCGCCGTGACGCACCTGGACGCGCGGGACCTCCAAGCCGCCACGGCCTACCGGACCGGCGCGGGCCACCTCACCGAGCTGGAGTCACCTGCGGACCTGGTGGCGGGCTGCACCCCGGTCCTGGAGCCCCTGCCCGATCCGGTGGGCTTCCTGGAGGACCTGCTCGACGTCCCGGTGCTCGTCACCGGGACGGGCCCCACCCGGGCGGACTACACCGTGCGGGCACCGGCCCACCGCTGACGTGCGGGACAATCCCCCTCATGATCGAGTCGACACTGGTCTCGGTGGACGTCCTCGTGCTGCGCTTCGACCCGGACGCGCGCGCGGTGCTGCTCGGGGTGGCACCGCGCGCGACGCCCCCGTTCGCGGGCGACCTGGCACTGCCGGGCGTGCTCCTGGGCAGGGGCGAACGCCTGCGCGAAGCCACCCGCCGCGCCGTCACCGGCAAGCTGGGCGTCCCCGACGCGGCCGTCACCGCGACCGGCCAGCTCGCCACGTTCGACGAACCCTCCCGCGACCCCCGCGGCCCGACCCTGTCGATCGCCCTGTGGGCCACGGTCGCCCCCACCCGCCCCGACGACGGCACCGCCACCTGGACCCCCCTGGACGCCGTCCCCCCACTGGCCTTCGACCACGACCGCATCATCACCGACTGCCGCCCCCTGCTGGCCGACAAGCTGTGGCGCGACCCGCAGTTCACCGCGGGCCTCCTCGGCGGCGAGTTCACCACCGCGCAAGCCCTCGACGTCACCGAGTCCCTCACCGGCGACCGCCCCTACCCGGCCAACCTGGGCCGCACGATGGACCGCGTCCCCGGCCTCGAACGCACCGCCCACCACGCCGCGGCCCTGCCGAAGGGCGGCCGCCCGCCACTGGTGTGGAGGTGGACCTCCTGAGGGGTGCCGGGCACGTCACCGGCACCCGCACCACCGCGCTCTCCACCGGCAGTCCACGGACTGCCCCCCGACTCGGCCGCGCCATCGGTGGCCGTTATGCGCCATCGCCGTAACGGGCTCCTCCCGGGGGTCGACCCCCCTCCGACGGGTGGTGCGCCCGATCGGATCGGAGTGGGCACGTGCAGATTTCACGGGTGAGCTGGAAGTCCGCCATGGAGGACGCCAAGTCCCCTCGGTTCCTGGAGATCCTGTCCACCGGGTTCCAGGAGTACGACGAGCGGACCAAGCAGTACATCCCCCAGTACAAGGGGTGGACCAGCGAGCTGAGCCTCCCCGAGCTGCTCGAGGTGTGGGACATGCTCAAGGACGTCGAGACCTTCCACTTCACCTCCGCGCAGAAGGCGGAGCTGCGCAAGGAAGTCGAAGACCGGCAGGACCCGGTCAAGGTCGCCGAGCGGGAGCGGGTGGCGCGGGAGCGCGCCGACGCGCAGCGGGCCGTCGGGCAGCGGCTGCTGCAGCAGGGCCTGGTCGCCCTGGACGGGGCCGGGACCACCTGGGAGGCGCGCAAGGCGCAGATCGAGAAGTGGTGGGCCGACCTGAAGGCCGCCGAGGCCAGGGAGACCTGGGCCAGTGCCTACGCCGCCAACCGCATGTCCGCCCGGCAGATCGGCGCGGACGGGCGCGGCGGCGAGTTCTCCATCGTCAACAAGGCCGCCCGCCGCGACCCCACCAAGCAGGTGAACATCGTCCTCGACCGGTCGGCCAAGGGCGTGCTGGCGCGGATGGACCCGGCGAACTTCAACGACCCGAAGACCGGCGCGAACCACAAGGACGCGCTGGGCCTGCACGACCTCAGCGCCTCCCTGCTGGACGGGTCCAAGCCCACCGTCTTCGAGCAGCTCAAGGGCTACGCCGACGCGGTTGTGGTGTTCATGCCGGTGCCCAGTGAGACCGACGCGCAGGTGTTCAACGCCATCTCCTCCCTGGAGAAGCCGAACGCGGCGGTGCTGCGCGGGTACCGCAACGCCCTCACCCGCATCCGCCTGGCGCAGGGCAGCGACATGCACACGATCTTCGTCGACGACGGCGCGGGCCCGCCCGCCCCGGTGCGCGCCCGCTACGGGGTCACCGGACGGGTGCAGCGGGCCAAGGGCGCCGCGGAGATCATCGCCGACGAGGTCGACATCGAAGGCCGTCGCAACAACGCGTTGCAGCACAACGTGATCCTCGGCGCGGGCGCGACGCAGTCGGTCAACGAGATCGTCATGGTCTACCGCAGGCACGCGTCGCCGGTGTTCCCCTGCTTCACCAGGTGGGACGACGCCGCCAAGCGCTTCAACGTCATCGAGGACGGCGACCCGACCAAGCCCACCGGCGCCTACATCACCAACGCGGGCGCCTGGCACGACGCCTGACCCGGCCGCGGGCCCACGTCGACGGCGCGGGCCCGCTCAGCGGCGGTCGAGCGCGGCGGCGACGGTGTCCAGCACGGACGCCCAGTGCGCGCGCTGCCGCTCGCGCTCGTCACCGCTTGCCATCCGCTCCTGGTGGAAGCGCAGCAGCGTCCGGTCGGGACCACTGGCGCGCACGGCCACCTGGATGGTGGTCGTGCCGTGGGTGACGCGGATGCGGTCCCGCTCGCGGTGGCCGCGCACCTCGCCCTCCACCCCGTCGGCGGTGCGGAACGGCGCTCCCGGCTCGGGGGCGGGGTCCGCGCCCAGCCACAGCGCCAACCCCTCCGGCCCGCTCAGGAAGTCCCAGACGACGGGCAGCGGGTGCGCCACGGTGCGCGACACCCCGATCTGCCACCCCGCGTCCCTGGTGAGTCCGGTGGGCACGTGCTCATCCCCCTTCGGCTTGGCGGGCCCGGGCGGCCCGCACCTTGTGCCGGTTGCCGCAGTGCTCCATCGAGCACCACCGCCTGCTCCCCGGCCGGGACGTGTCGACGTAGACCAGTTGGCAGTCCGCGGCGGAGCACGTCCTGACCCGGTGCGCGAACGCCCCGGTCAGCAACTCCACCGCGTCCCTGGCGACCGTGGCGAGCAGCTGCTCGCCGTCGGGCTCGCCCGCCCACGCCTTCGCCCCGCCCGGCCCGATCACCGGCGCGAGCGCCGGTCGCCGCGCCGCCGCGTTCACGACCTCCAGGTCTGCCTGGTCCGGGGTGGACGCGTGCACCACCCGGAACAACGCGTCCCGGAACCGGCGAGCGGCCGCGACGTGCTCAGCGGTGACCCGCAGCCTCGGCGTCGGCGTCAGCCGCGCGCGCTCCGCCCAGGCGACCAGGTCGTCCGGCGCGTGCAGCACCTCGTACCGCTGGTACGGGCCGGGTCCGCCGGTCACCAGCAGCTCCAGGCACAGCGCCCCGGGGTCGAACCGGTACTCCACGCCCGTGTGCGAGCGGAGCACCATCCCGACCGAGGTCATGTAACCACCATAACTGGTTACATACGACGTGAACAGCCCGCTGCACGAGACCTGCCGAGACGACGACCGCCGTCGAAGCCGGTGGCCCCCGGTCCGCGCGCCCGCTCAGCCGCGGCCGACGGCGGCGCGGTCGAGGATGGCGGTCACGTCGGCGGCCGCGGGCAGGGTGCCGTAGGCGTTGCCCCAGTCGCCGCCGAGGCGGGTGGCGCAGAAGGCGTCGGCGACGGGGGCGGGCGCGTGGCGGACCAGCAGCGACGCCTGCAGCGCCAAGGCCATCAGCTCCACGACGCGGCGGGCCCTGGCCTGGATGCCGTCCACGTCGGACAGTTCGCGGCCGAGGCGGGCCACGGCGTCGTCGAGGTGGCGGTCGGCGCCCCGGGTGGTGTCCAGTTCGGTGAACAGGGCCTGCGCCGTCCCGGGCTCCTTGGCCAGGGCGCGCAGGACGTCGAGGGCGGCGACGTTGCCCGAGCCCTCCCAGATGGAGTTCAGCGGCGCCTCGCGGTAGAGGCGGGGCATGCCGGATTCCTCGACGTACCCGTTGCCGCCCAGGCACTCCAGCGCCTCGGCGGTGAAACCGGGGGCGCGCTTGGTGACCCAGTACTTGCCGACCGCGACGCCGATGCGGCGGAAGGCGCGCTCGGCCTCGTCGCCGCGCACGGCCCGGTCGGCCGCCCCCGCCAGGCGCATGGTCAGGGTGGTGGCCGCCTCGGACTCCAGGGCGAGGTCGGCGAGGACGTTGCGCATCAGCGGCTGGTCGAGGAGCCGGGCCCCGAAGGCGCTGCGGTGGGCCGCGTGGTGCGCGGCCTCGACCAGGGCCTTGCGCATCAGCGTCGACGAGCCCGCCACGCAGTCCAGCCGGGTGCAGTTGACCATCTCGATGATCGTCCGGACACCGCGCCCCTCCGGCCCGACCAGCCAGGCCACCGTGCCGTCGAACTCCGGCTCGGACGAGGCGTTGGAGCGGTTGCCCAGCTTGTCCTTCAGGCGCTGGATGCGGAAGGTGTTGCGGGTGCCGTCGGGCAGGACCCTCGGGACGAGGAAGCACGACAGCCCGCCCGGCGCCTGGGCCAGCACGAGGAACACGTCGCACATCGGCGCGGAGGTGAACCACTTGTGCCCGCGCAGGGTGAACACGCCGTCCTCGCCGGTGGGGGTGGCGGTGGTGGAGTTGGCGCGCACGTCCGAGCCGCCCTGCTTCTCGGTCATGCCCATCCCGGCCAGCAGCCCGCGCTTGCCCGCGGGCGCGCGCAGGCCCGGGTCGTAGACGCGGCTGGTCAACCCCGGCTCGTAGACCGCGGCCAGCGCGGGGGAGTGGCGCAGCGCGGGCACCGCCGCGTAGGTCATCGCCGCCGGGCAGCCGTGGCCCGCCTCCGTGTGGCCCCACACCTGCAGGGCGGCGTACCTGGCCACGTGCGCGCCCGGCCGCTCGTCGGCCCACGCCGAGCCGAAGGTGCCCTCGGCGACGGCGACCCGCATCAGGCTGTGCCAGGCGGGGTGGAAGTCGACCTCGTCGACGCGGTGGCCGTAGCGGTCGTGGGTGCGCAGCACGGGCTCGTTGACGTCGGCCTGCTCCGCCCACGCCTGGGCCTCCGGGGACCCGGCGTGCGCGCCCAGCCTGAGCAGGTCGTCCTCCGCCCAGCCCGCGCCCTCCCGCCGCAGTCCGTCGAGCAGCGCGGGGTTGTCGGAGGCGTCGTAGGGCGACAGCGGCGGCGGCTGGTTCTCCACCGCGTGCGTCGCGTGCTGGGTCGGCGTGGGCAGGGTGGAGGTCATGACCCGACATTACGTCCTCGCTGCGGCTGTGCCAAGGATGTAATGTCAGCCGCGATGCGAACCGAGACCGACCTGCGCCCGCTGACCGCCCGCTCGGTCGTGCTCAGCCTGCTCCTCGGCGCCGACCCGCCCGAACTGCCCGGCCGCGACCTCGTCCGCCTGGCCGGGCTGCTCGGCGTCGGCGAGTCGGCCCTGCGCGTGGCCCTGACCCGCATGGTCGGCGCGGGCGACCTCGTCCGCGCCGACGGCGTCCACCGGCTCTCCGACCGCCTCGTCGAGCGGCAGCGCAGGCAGAACACCGCCCTGAACCCCGAGACGACCGACTGGGACGGCGACTGGAACTGCGTCGTCGTCACCGCCACCGGCCGCAGCCCCGCCGACCGCGCCGCCCTGCGCACCGCCCTCACCGACCGCCGCCTGGCCGAGCTGCGCGAGGGGGTGTGGTTGCGCCCGGCCAACCTGCCCCTGGACGCCCCCGCCCTCCCCACCGGCCTGGTCCAGGCGTTCCGAGCCCGCCCCGAGGCGGACCCGGCAATGCTGGCCTCGACCCTGTGGGACCTCGCCGCGTGGTCGACCACCGCGAACACCCTGCACGACCTGCACCGCCGAGCGGCGACCCCGGCCGAGCGCTTCACCGCGGCCGCCGCGATCGTCCGCCACCTCGCCGCCGACCCGGTCCTCCCGCTGCCGCTGCTGCCCGAGCCCTGGCCCGCCGCAGACCTGCGCGCCGCCTACAGCGACTATCGCGCGGAGCTGACAGCGCTGCGGTCCGCTCTCTGAAGTCGGGGAGTACTTCGAGGGGCGTTCTCGGTCGCGGTGGGATGGGTGTGGTGTTCCGGGGCCCGGCAGCACCGCATGCGGCGGCCGGTGGCGCTGGAGGTGCTCCCGCCGGAGTACGCCGCGGTCCCGGCTCACCGGGAGCGGTTCGGGCGGGAGGCGACCACATCGAACAAATCCACATCGGACACCCAGGCGAGCGGAACGCACAGCACACGCCGCGCAACACCGGGCAGATCCCCAGTGCTGCGGTCATGGGTCCGAGCCACCGCACCCGAGGTGGCCCGCGATCGGTGTCGCGGGAACAATGGTGGGTGACCGATTCGGCCCCGCGACGGAGGAACATGGTTCTCGGGATGCTTTCCCTGGCGGCGGTGCTGGTCGCCGCCCACCGCGTGCACCGGGAGCCGAGGCGGTTCGGCAACGCCGTGTGGTCCGGTGTGGCCGTGGTGCTCGCGGGGATGTGGCTGCTCGACGCGCTGTCGGGTGCCGCCTGGTTGCGCGTGGTCGTGTTCGTGCTCTTCGCGCTGGTCGTGCTCGTGCTGCCGTGGGCGTTGATCGCCAACGGTGTGGTGATGTGGCGCAGGGAGGGGCACAGCCTGGCCAACCTGCTGTCGCTGCTCACGGGCTTGGCCGTGCTGGGCCTGCTGGTCGGGACCGCCGCCGTGGTCGGGTTCGGCGGTTCGCGCTGGCTCGTCGTCGCGGCCACCTCGCTGCTGCTGGTCGCGGGCTACCTGGCGTTCCTGTTCCTCGCGCTGCTCGGTTACGGCGCGCTGTACGGCAGGCTCGGCGCCCGAACGCGGGCCGACGCCGTCATCGTGCTCGGCGCGGGCCTCGCGGGCGACCGGGTGCCGCCGCTGCTGGCCAACCGGCTGGACCGGGCGATCGAGTGCCGGGCCCACGCGGCCGACGCCGACCCGGTGGTCGTCGTCTCCGGTGGCCGCGGCTCCGGCGAACTCGTCTCCGAGGCCGAGGCGATGGGCGCCTACCTGCGCGAGCAGGGTGTCCCCGCCGACCGGATCCTGCTGGAGGACAGGGCCACCACCACCGAGCAGAACCTGCGCAACAGCATGGACCTGCTGACCGAGCACGGCCGCGGCGGGGCCGTGGTGGCGGTGACCAACAACTACCACGTCTTCCGCACGGCGGTGCTGTCCCGGCGCCTGGGCCTGCCGCTCGACGTCGTGGGGGCGCCGACCGCGAACTACTTCGTCCCGAGCGCGTTCCTGCGCGAGTTCGTCGCCCTGCTCGCGCAGTACCGGCGCACGAACGCCGCGGCGATCCTCGTCCTGGCCGCCGTGCCACCCGTCCTGGCGGTGCTGGCGGTGGCGTGAGCGGCGAAGGCCACCCGCGCCCGTCCCGCAGTCGGAGTTCGAGCAGGTCGAGGCGCGGTTCACGGTGTCACGCCGAGGTAGGCGTCGGAGACGGCCGTGTCGCTGAGCAGGTCGGGGACCGGTCCGGACGCGGTGACCTGGCCGTGGGCCAGGACGTACGCCGTGGTGCACAGGGTGCGGACCAGGCGGACGTTCTGCTCCACCAGGACCAGCGCCGTGCCGTCGCGGGCGATGTCGGCCAGGACCGCGCCCACCTCGTCCACCGCCACCGGGGACAGGCCGCTGGAGGGTTCGTCGAGCAGGAGCAGCCTGGGGGCGGACATCAGCGCCCTGGCGATGGCCACCGCCTGCTGCTGCCCGCCGCTGAGCCTGCCCGCCGGTTCAGCGCGGCGGGTGGCGACCCAGCCGAAGCGGTCGTAGGTGTCGCGCAGGCGGGTGCGGCGGGTGGCGCGGCCGGTGCCGTGGGCGCCCAGCAGCAGGTTGTCCTCGATGGACATGTTGGGGAACAGCCTGCGGTTCTCCGGGCACAGCGCGATGCCCGCCCGGACCAGGGCGCCGGTGTCGAACCCGGTGACGTCCGCGCCGTCGAAGGTGATCCGGCCCGACCGGCGGGGTGCGCGGGCGAGGATGCCCAGCAGGGTGCTGGTCTTGCCCGCGCCGTTGGCGCCGAGGACACCGGTGACGGTGCCCGCGGCGGCGGTGAGCGACACCCCGCGCACGGCGGTGGTGGGCCCGAAGGTGATGGTGAGGTCGTGCACGTCCAGCACGGTCATGCCTCCCCGAGGTAGGAGGCGATGACCGCCTCGTCGGACCGGATCTGCGCGGGGGTGCCCGCGGCGAGCACCGCGCCCGCCGCCATCACCAGGACGGTGTCGGCCAGCGGCATCAGGAACTGCATGTTGTGGTCGACCACGACCACCGCGACGCCGAGTTCGCCCGCCGCGCGCCGCACCGCCGAGGCCAGGGCGGCGGCCTCGGTGCCGTCCATGCCGACCGCGGGTTCGTCGAGCAGCAGCACCCTCGGGCCGGTGGCCAGCGCCAGGGCGATCATGGCCAGCCGCTGCGCCGCGCTGGTCAGGCTCGCGCCCGGCCGGTCGAGCGCGTCGCCCAGGCCGAGCAGGTCCGCGATCCGCTCGTCCGGCCAACCGGGGCGACCGCGCCGCTCGCCGTGGGCCAGGCGCAGGGCTTCGCGCAGGGTCCAGGTGCCGAACAGGCGGGTGGTCTGGAAGGTGCGCGCGATGCCCGCCGACACCGCCTTGTGCGCGCCCCGCCCGGACGCGGTGTGCCCGTCCAGGGTGACCGTGCCCGAGGTGGGGTCGTGGGTGCCCGCGAGCACCCCGAGCAGCGTGGTCTTGCCGGACCCGTTGGGCCCGATCAGCCCGAGCACCTGCCCGGCGCCCAGGGTGAACGACACCCCGTCGACCGCGGCCACCCCGCCGAACCGCTTCACCACGTCCTCGACGACCAGCAGCGCGCTCACGCCACCGCCCCCTCTCCCCGAACCGACCGATCCGACCGATCCGACCGGACCGCGCGCACCCGCCGCGCCAGCGTCGACACCCCGCCGAGCACGCCCTCCGGGGCGAGCAGGGTGACGAGGATGAACAGCACGCCCAGCACGATCTGGCTCACCCCGGGCCCGAGCGTGAGCAGTTGCGTCAACCCGATGACCACCGCCGCGCCCACCGCGGGGCCGAGCAGCCTGCCCGCTCCGCCCAGGCCCAGCGCCACGAACATCAGGAAGCTCTGCCCGAAGGTGAACTGCGACGGGGCGACCACGCCGTTGTACTGCCCGAACAGCACCCCCGCCCACGCCGCCGCGCCCGCGGAGCACACCATCGCCAGCAGCTTGACCCGGGAGGTCGGCACGCCGACGTGCTGGGCGAGGTCCTCGTCCGCGCGGATGGCGCGCAGCCGGTCGCCGAACCGGCTGACCGACGCCCAGTGGAACAGCGCCAGCCCGACCCCGACCGACGCGGCCAGCAGCACGACCGTCGCCTCCAGGCTGTAGCCGAGCGCCACCGGCCTGCCGTTGGGGCCGCCGGTGAGGTCGGCGGCGTTGGTGAACACCAGCGTGGCCACGGCGGTGAAGAACATGGTGCCGATGGCGAAGTACTGCCCACGGGTGCGGCTGAAGACCAGCGCCACGACCAGACCGGCGGCCATCACCCCGGCCACCGCCAGCAGCGCGGCCACCGTCATCGGCAGCCCGGTGTCCAGCAGCACCGCCGACAGGTACGCCCCGCCGCCGAAGAACGCCGCGTGCGCCAGGTTCGGGTACCCGCCCAGCCCCTGGATCAGGTTCAGCCCGATCAGCGCGATCGTCCAGACCACCACCAGCAGCGCGACCTGCCCCTGGTCACCGCTCAACCCGGTCAGCAGCAGGTAGGCGAGCACGCTCAACCCCACCGCGGCGCCCAGCGCCGTCACGTGCGCGCGCATCTCAGGCCACCCTTCTCGCGTTCGTGCTGCGCAGCCCGTCGGGCCGCAGCACGAGGATCGACACCAGCAGCAGGAACCCGAAGGCGCTCTGGTAGGCCGGGCTCAGGTACGCCGAGCCGAGCCCCTCGACCACGCCGAGGACCAGCCCGCCCGCGACCGCGCCCCACACGCTGCCCAGGCCGCCCAGCACGACCACCACGAACGCGCTGAGCAGCACCTCGTCGGCCATGTACGGCGAGACCTGGAACGTCGGGGCGTAGGCGATGGCGGCGACCCCGCCGAGCACCCCGGCGATGAGGAACGCCAGCGCGTACTGCCTGCGCATCGGGATGCCGAGGATGGCCGCGGCCTCCCGGTCCTGGGCGACCGCGCGCATGGCCCGGCCCAGCGACGTGCGCGACAGCAGCAGGTGCAGCGCCAGCAGCGACACCACCGCGAGCACCACCAGCGCCGCCTTGACCCCCGACAGCGACACCCCGCCCAGGCGCAGCAGCACCCGGTCGTACGGGGTGTCCAGGGACCGGCCCTCGCCGCCGTAGAGGCGCAGGGCGACGTTCTGCAGGATCAGCATCAGCCCGAGCGCCACGGCGGGCGCGGCGGCGGGCCGGTCGACGATCCAGCGGTAGGCCAGCACCTCGGTCAGCACCGACACCAGCGCCCCGCAGGCGATGCCCGCCAGGGCGGCGAGCGCGAACGGCAGCCCCGCCGCGCTCGCCGACCAGGTGGTGTACGCCGAGAGCACGATGACCCCGGCGTGGGCGAAGTTCGGCACCTCCATCACCCCGTAGACCAGGGTGAGGCCGACCGCGACCACCGCGAACAGGCAGCCGAGGAACACCCCGTTGACCAGGACCTGGCTCATCCGCAGGTCTCCTGCGGGAAGGTCGGGTCGACGACGGCCCCATCCTCGACGTCGAACACCATCGCGCTGCGCAGCGTGTCCTCGCCTGGGCACCAGGCGGTCACCTCGGAGGCGGTGCGGGCGTTGCGGTCGGTGAACAGCCTGCCGCCGTCGCCGGGGAGCCAGCCGCTGACCGTCCCCTGTGGAACGTCGATCTCCTTGAGCGCCTGCTCGATCCTCGCCGGGTCGGAGACGGTGTCGGCCTTGGTCATCGCGGCGGCCACGATGAACGGGAAGTCGTGCGCCCACATGGTCAGGTCCTGCGGGTATTCGCCGTACCGCTGCTGGTAGTCCTTGGCGAACGCCTGCGCCGCCGGGTCCTGGGAGGTGGTGGGCAGGGTGCCCGCGCAGTCGTAGTTGTCCTTCATGATGGAGTCGTACTGCGCGCCCAGGATCGCCTTGGCCTGGTTGGGGTTCACGCCCGCGCTGTGGATCACCGGCCCGGTGTAGCCGGACTGCCGCAGTTGCTTGAGCACGGGCAGGATCACGGCGGTGACGCTGGAGAGGTAGATCGCGTCGGGCTTGGCGGCCACGGCGGCGCCGATCGCGTTGCTGTAGTCGGTGGAGCTGAGCGGGAACTCGCTGTTCGCCGCGATCCGCACGCCCTCGGCCTGCGCGGACTTCGTCACGAGCTGGGTCAGGCCCTCGCCGTAGGGCTCGCCCTTGGCGGTGATCACCGAGATGCTGGTGGTGCCCAGCTTGCGCTTGGCGTAGTGCAGGCAGCCCGGCACGTAGGTGGGGGAGGCGCCGCGGGTGAGGAACAGGTGGTCGCTGAGGCCGAGGATGCCGGGGTAGCTGGAGTCGAGCATGTTGACCATCGGCACCGGCTGGCGCTGCAACTGCGGTACGTAGGTGTCCGACCCCAGGCCGTAGGCGATGACCGGGACCTTCTGCGACTGCACCAGTTCGCGCAGCGCGGTCACGCCGGTGGTGGCGGCGTCGGAGCGGTCGTCGGCGTAGCTGATCTCCAGCGTGCGCTTGCGCCCGCCGACGGTGAAGCCGGTGCGGTTGAGTTCCTCGACGCCCATCTGCAACGCGTTCTTCTGCGCCGGGCCGAGGGTGGCGTAGATGCCGGACAGCGACAGGATCGCGCCGACCTTGACCACGTCGTTGTCGGGGGAGCCGCTGGGCGAGCCGCAGGCGGTGGCGGCGGTGAGCACGGCCGCGGCCACCAGCGCCGTTGCTGATCTGGAGCGCATGGGGGAGTCCTTCGTGCCTGGGTGTCCTGAGTGGAGACCGGCGGTGGTGAGGTGCTGAGAACTGTAGGTGCGAAACCCGGCGTTCACAAGAACGAAGTTCGACAATGTCGAATCCCAGGTTCGTTGTTCGGCAATGCCGGATCGGCTACGGTGGCGGAACGCGCCGCCGTCGGCCAGGTCCCCGGCGGCCCACCCACCCCCCGGAGGAACCGACGATGTTCACCTTCCCCAGCGCCGACGGCCTGACCGTGCACGTCGAGGAGTGGCGGCCCACCGGCCCGGCGCGCGGTGTCGTGCAGCTCGCGCACGGCATGGGCGAGCACTCCGCGCGCTACGCCCACCTCGCCGAGCTGCTGACCGGCCTCGGCTACGCCGTGTACGCCAACGACCACCGCGGCCACGGCCGCACCACGGCCGCCGCGCCCGGCGACCTCGGCGAAGCGGGCTGGGACGGGCTGGTCGCGGACGTGGTCGCGCTGACCCGGCTGCTGCGCGAGCGCCACCCCGGCCTGCCGCTGGTGCTGGTGGGCCACAGCATGGGCTCCTTCGCCGCCCAGCAGTACCTGCTCGACCACGCCGACCTGCTCGACGGGGTCGCGCTGTCCGGCACGACCGCGCTCGACCTGCTGGCCACCACGATCGCCGAGGGCGGCCTGGCGGTCTACAACGCCGAGTTCGAACCCGCCCGCACCGAGTTCGACTGGCTCAGCCGCGACGAGTCCCAAGTGGACGCCTACCTGGCCGACCCGCTGTGCGGCTTCTCCCTCGACGAGCGCGGCCTGGCGGGCATGTACGCCGGTGCCGAACGCGCGGTCACGCCCACCGGCATCCGCCCCGACCTCCCCCTGTACGTCATGGTCGGCGACCGCGACCCGCTCAACCGGAAGCTGGCCCTCTCCGACGCCCTGGTCCAGCGCTACCGCGACGCCGGACTGGTCGACATCACTTACCGCACCTACCCCGGCGCCCGGCACGAACTCCTCAACGAGACCAACCGCGAAGAGGTCGAGGCCGACCTCGCCTCCTGGCTGACCCGCGTCACCGGTTGACCCCTGGTGGGACGGGTGGTCGACAGGGTCTCTCGCAGTACCTGTACCACCAGGGTCTGCCGGGCGTCCAAGCCGCCTGCCAACCTGTTCTCACGGCAGAAGGGACGGAGACCAATGGCGGACGACCGGTTCACCACTCACGCAGACCTCTTCGATCTGAGTGGGAAGTACGCACTTGTCACTGGCGGCACCAGGGGCATCGGGATGATGATCGCGCGCGGCCTCCTGCAAGCGGGCGCCCGCGTTGTCATCAGCTCACGCAAGGCGGACGCGTGCGCGGAGGCTCAGCGCCTGCTGTCCGAATTCGGCGACGTCCGGGCGATCCCCGCGGACCTGTCCAGGTACGAGGAGTGCCTGCGCCTCGCTGAGCTCGTCGAGGCCGATTCGGAACGCCTCGACATCCTCGTCAACAACGCGGGGGCGATGTGGCGCGAGCCGCTGGAGACGTTCCCGCGCGAAGCCTGGGACGAGGTGGTCGACCTCAACCTCAAGGCGCCGTTCTGGCTGGTGCAGGCGCTGCTCCCCGCGCTCCGCAGGGCGGGCACCGCCGATGACCCCGCGCGGGTCGTCAACATCGGCAGCATCGCCGCCATTCACGTCGCCGACTCGCCCAACTACTCCTACGCTGCCAGCAAAGCGGCACTGCACCAGCTCACCAGGGTGCTCGCCAGGGAACTGGGCCCACAGCACGTCACGGTGAACGCGGTGGCCCCGGGACCGTTCCCGTCGGAGATGATGGCGGCCACGCTCGACGCCATCGGCGACCGGATCGCGGCGAAGGCCCCGCTGCGCAGGCTCGGCCGCGACGACGACATGGCCGGTGTCGCCGTGTTCCTCGCCAGTCGGGCCGGTTCCTACCTCACGGGCACCGTCATCCCGGTCGACGGCGGCATCGCCACGACCGCATCGGGCACCTAGAACTGAAACGGCAGTCAGCCGAGTGCTTGCGTCTTGGTCGCCTGCTTCTCCTGGCCTGCCGCCCACGACGCCAACAGGGCCAGGCCGTCCGCGGTCGCCGTGCCCGCGGGCGCGGTGTAGACGTTCAGGAGCAGGCCGGGGTCGGCGGGCAGCTCCATCGACTCGACGTCCAGGTCGAGCCTGCCCACCACCGGGTGGTGCAGGCGCTTGCGCCCGGACCGGTGGAGCCGGACGTCCTGGGACGCCCACCGCTGCCGGAACAGTCCACTGCGTGCCGACAGCTCATCGACCAGGGCGTGCAGTTCCTCGTCGTGCGGATCGCGGCCGACTTCCATGCGCAACTTCGCGGCCACGTCGCAGGCGATCCGGTCGTAGTCGACGAAGAACGCTCGTGCCGGTTCGGGATCCAGGTACAGGAACCGAGCGGTGTTCGCAGGCCGTCGCGTGTCGGCCAGCACCGGTGAGAACAGCGCGCGGGCGAGCCGGTTCACGGCCAGCACGTCGTAGCGGACGTCGCAGATCCACGCGGGCGCATCGGTGATGGCGTCGAGCACCTGCTGGAGCGCCGGGCGCACCGCCACGGCGGGTCGCGGGCGGCGTGGCCCGCCGGGCGCCCTGGACTGCCGCGCGAGGTGGAACAGGTGATCGCGCTCGGCCTCGTCGAGTTGCAAGGCGGAGGCCACCGCGTCGAGCACCCCGTCGGAGGTGCCCGCGAGGCCGCCGCGTTCCATGCGCACGTAGTACTCGACCGACACCCCTGCCAGCAGGGCCACCTCTTCGCGGCGCAGACCGGTGACCCGGCGGTTGCCGCCGTAGGTGGACAGCCCGGCCCGCTCGGGGGCGATCCGCGAGCGGCGCGAACTCAGGAATTCCTTGATCTCGGTGCGCAGGTCGATCGTGGCCATCCCTCCACCGTAAGCCCTGCCCACAAGTGGAGAGAGGTACTGCTGGTACCCCTGACGGCCACCCCCCTCACGCGCAGCGCTGTCCCGGTGCCGTCGCAGTACCAGGACCGCTCCGCCCGACCGACTCGACCCGGCCGCCCCTGGGGACGGTGCTCAGGCCGACTGCAAGGCCGCTGCGGCGGACTCGTCGTCGGGCTGCTCCTGCGCCTTGCGCTCAGCGCGCACCCCCGCCCGGTAGGTCTCGGCCTCAGCCGCGGCCCGGTCGGCGTCCCAGCCCAGCACCGGCGCGATGAGGTGCGCGGTGAGCTGCGCGGAGTCCACCCCCCGGTCGGCCGACTCGATCGCCACCCGCACCCGCCGGGCGAGCACGTCGGTCACGTCCCGGGCGCCCTCCGCCGCGGCGGCGTACACCAGCTCGGCCCGCAGGTAGGCGTCGCTGCTCGGCAGCGGTTCAGCGAGTGTGGGATCGGCCACGACCAGCTCCAGCACCTCGCCGATCAGCGAACCGTGCCTGCCCAGCAGGCGCTCCACCTGCTCGACGGTCAGCCCGTGCTCGCGGGCCACGGCGTCCCGCCGGTTCCACAGCGCGGCGTGGCCGTCGGCGCCGAGCAGCGGGACCTCGGCGGTGACCGACGCGGGCACCGGTCCGAGCCCGCGCACCGCCTCGTCCACCGCGTCGGCGGCCATCACCCGGTAGGTCGTGTACTTCCCGCCCGCGACCACCGTCAACCCCGGGACGGGGGTGCCCACCACGTGCTCGCGCGACAGCTTCGCCGTCCGCTCGTCGCTGCCCGCCAGCAGCGGTCGCAGCCCGGCGTAGACGCCCTCGACGTCGTCGGGGGTCAGCGGGTCGACCAGCACCCGGTTGACCTGCTCCAGCAGGTACGCCACGTCGGCCGCGCTGACGGCGGGGTGCTCCTTGCCCAGGTCCCACGGGGTGTCGGTGGTGCCGACGATCCACTGCCTGCCCCAGGGGATCACGAACAGCACGCTGGTGTCCGTGCGCAGGATCAGCCCGCTGGTGGAGTCGATCCGCTCGCGCGGCACCAGCAGGTGCACCCCCTTCGACGCGCGCACCCGCACGCTGCTCGCGGCGGCGAGGGCCTGCGTCTCCTCGCTCCACACCCCGGTCGCGCTGATCACCCGCTTCGCCCGGACCTCGATCCGCTCCCCGGTCTCCCCGTCCACCACCACCGCGCCGACGACGCGCTCGCCGTCGCGCAGGTAGTCCACGACCCGCGCCCGGTTCGCCGCCAGCGCGCCGTGGGCGGCGGCGGTGCGCACCAGCGCCAGGGTGTGCCGGGCGTCGTCGACCTGGGCGTCCCAGTACCGCACGGCGCCGACCAGGGCGTCCGGGGAGAGCCCGGGGGCCTCGGCGAGCGCGCCGCGGCGGGTCAGGTGCCGGTGCCGCGGGGTGCCGGGGTGGCCCGCGGCCATCGCGTCGTAGAGCAGGATGCCTGCGCCGACGTACGGGCGCTCCCAGCCGCGGCGGGTCAGCGGGTAGAGGAACGGGACCGGCCGCACCAGGTGCGGGGCCAGGCGGGTGAGCAGCAGGCCGCGCTCCCGCAGCGCCTCGCGCACCAGGCCGAAGTCGAGCATCTCCAGGTAGCGCAGGCCGCCGTGGATGAGCTTGCTGGCGCGGCTGGAGGTGCCCGCCGCCCAGTCGTCCGCCTCGACCAGGCCGGTGCGCAGGCCGCGGGTGGCCGCGTCCAGCGCCGCGCCCGCCCCGACCACCCCGCCGCCGACCACGAGGACGTCGAGCCCGGGGGCGGCGGCGAGTTCGCGCAGCGCGCGGGTCCTGGCCGCGGGGGAGAGGGGTGCGGGGCGCATGGCGGCTCCTCGACGTACGAGCGCGGATCGGCTTGACTGAACCAAGTATGACAATGTCGAACACGGTACCGGCAAGGGGAGGGTGGATGCCAGGGCGGATCCAGTCGGTCGAGCGGGCGGCGGCGATCCTGCGGCTGCTCGCCGCGGGGCCGCGCAGGCTGGGTGTGGGGGAGGTCGCCCGCGCGCTGCGGCTGCCCAAGGGGACGGTCCACGGGATCCTCCAGGCATTGCAGCACGTGGGATTCGTCGAGCAGGACCGCGCGGGTGGCCAGTACCGCCTCGGCGCCACCCTGCTGCACCTGGGCACCAGCTACCTCGACGCCAACGAACTGCGCACCCGCGCCCTGAACCGGGCCGACGCCCTGGCCTCCCGGACGCGGGAGAGCGTCCGCATCGGAGCCCCGCACGAGGGCCAGGTGCTGGTCGTGCACCACGTCTTCCGCCCCGACGACAGCCTCCAGGTGCTGGAGGTCGGCGCCCTGCTGCCCGCTCACGCCTGCGCCCTGGGCAAGGTCCTGCTGGCCTTCGACCTGCGCGGCGCCCCGGCCCTGGACGAGCTGCCGCTGCCCGGCTGCACCCCGCGCACCCACACCACCCCGGCCGCCCTCACCGCCGACCTGGACCGGGTGCGCGCCCGCGGCTGGGCCACCGACGTCGGCGAACTGGTCGACGGCGAGGCGGGTGTGGCCGCCCCCGTCCGCGACCACCGCGGCGTGGTCGTCGGCGCCGTCGGCCTGTCCGGTGCGGTCGAGCGGGTGTGCGCCCCCGACGGGGCACCGCACGCCGCCCTGGTCTCCGCGGTCCGCGACTCGGCGCGCGCCATCTCCCGCACCCTGGGCTTCACCGGGCTCCGGGGGTGACCCGGCCCGGTCACCGCTCGCGGGCGGCGATCCAGGCGGCGATCTGGGTGCGCCGGGTGAAGCCCAGCTTGGTCAGGACGTGCTGCACGTGCGTCTCCGCCGTGCGCGGGGACATCACCAGCTTCGCCGCGATGTCCCGGTTGGACAGCCCCTCGGCCACCAGCACCGCGATCTCGTGCTCCCGGCGCGTCAGCGCGGAGCGGTCGCGGGTCGGGGCGGGGGCCAGCGCGCAGCGCACCGCCTGCTCGAAGGACAGCGCCCGACCGGTGGCCACCGCCTGGTCGAACCGGTCGTGGCCGAGCCCGTCGCGGGCCATCGCCCAGTGGTCGAAGTGCGGCACGGCGAGCGAGCCCGCCCGCTCCGGGGAGGTGCCCACCGCCTCCCACAGCGTGGCGGCGGCGCCGAAGAGCAGGCCCGCGTGGGCGTGCTCGCCCTGGCGGGCGTGCACCCAGGCCAGGGCCTCCACCTGGTGGGCGGTGCCGAACCGGTTGCCCAGCAGCAGGTCCGCCTCGATCCCGGCCCTGGCCGCGCGGGCGGCGGCGCCCGCGTCGCCGTAGAGGACCTCGACCACCGCCTGGCCGTAGTGGGCCATGGCCAGGTAGTACGGGTCGACCACGTCGGAGGCCAGGTCGGCCAGCAGGGTGCGCGCGGTGTCGACGTCGCCGAGGACGGCGGTGCACACGCCGTGGATCCAGCGCGGGTGCGGTCGGTGCCGGGCGGGGCAGTCGCGGGCGGCCCGCCGGGCCAGGTCGGCCGCGCCCGCGAAGTCCCGCCGCAGCATCGCCCCGAGCGCCCGGACGTAGGTGACGTGGGCGCGGCCCGGCTCGTCGGCGAGCACCTCCGCCTCGTCGAGGCGGGCGGCGGCCACCACGACGTCGTACTGCCAGAGCGCGTACAGGGCGCTGACGCTGAGCGCCCTGGCCCGGGCGGGGTGGGCGGGCACCGCCGCCAGGGCGCGGTCGAGCCACATCCGCGCCTCGGCGTTGCGGCCGTGCAGCGTCCAGTGCTCGTCGACCCGGGCGGCCATGGCCAGCGCGACCCCGGCTTCCCCTGGTTCGGTCAGCGACCAGTGCAGGGCCGCGCGCAGGTTGGCCTGCTCGCGGTGCAGCCGGTCCGCCCACCGCACCTGCTCCGGCCCGAGCCAGGCGGCGTCGGCCTCGGCGGTGAGCCGGTCGAAGAAGTCCCGGTGGCGGCGGGACACCCCGGTCAGCTCCCCGGCCTCGCGCAGCCGCTCCTGCCCGTACTCGCGCAGCACCTCCAGCACCCGGTAGCGGGCCGTCGCCGCCCCCGGCCGGTCGTCGCGCACCAGCACCGACTTGTCCAGCAGGGCGTCCACCAGCCCGAGCACGTCGTCCACGCCCACCCCGGGCCCGGCGCACACGTACTCGGCGGCACCCAGCTCGAAGGACCCCGCGAACACCGACAGCCGCCGCCACACCGCCCGCTCCGCCACCGTGCACAGCCCGTGGCTCCAGTCGAGGGTGGCGCGCAGGGTCCGCTGGCGCTCCGGGGCCGTGCGCGGCCCACTGCCCAGCGGCGACCCACCCGCCGCCAACCGGTCGGCGATCTGCCCCGGCGACAGCGCCCGCACCCGAGCCGCCGCCAACTCCACGGCCAGCGGCACCCCGTCCAGGTGCCCGCACAGCCGCACCACGTCGTCCACGTTGCCCGAGTCCAACCGGAACGAGGGCACCACCGCCCGCACCCGGTCGACGAACAGCACCACCGCGTCGTACCCGGCCGCCTCCGCGAGCGCCACCCCCCGCTCGGGCACCGCCAACGGCGGCACCGGCAGCACCCGCTCCCCACCCACCCCCAGCGATTGCCTGCTCGTGGCCAGCACCACCACGCCCGGGCACGTGTCCAGCACCCGCTGCGCGAACCGCGCGCACGCCTCGACGAGGTGTTCGCAGTTGTCCAGGACGAGCAGCAGCTCCCGCCCGCGCAGGTGGTCGAGCACGGTGTCCTCGACCGCTTCCCCCGGCCGGTGGTGCAGCCCCAACCGGTCGGCGACCAGGTTCGGCAGCAGGGCCGGGTCGCGCAGCTCGGCCAGCCCGACGAACACCGCCGCGCCGGGGTGCCCGGCCAGCACGTGCCCGGCCAACCTGGTCTTGCCGACACCACCGGGACCGGTGAGCGTGGTCAGCCTGCCGGTGCCGAGCGCGTCCCGAACCCGCGCGTCCTCCAGGCCGCGCCCGACGAAACTGGTGTTCACCAGGGGCGGCGCCGCCTCGTCCGGTGCCACGCCACCCGATGGTAGCCGTCCCGGTGAGCCCGGGACGGCCACCGCTCAGGCGGGAACGCCCCCCGCGCCACCCGGGGTGCTGTCCGGACCGGCCACCCCGCGACCGCGCCGCGACCGGGCCGCGACCACGAGCAGCACCACCCCCACCAGCAGCGGCAGGACCAACCGAACCACCCAGGGCACCGGCCCCCACTCACCCACCGCGGCCTGCGTCGCCGTCCCCGCGGTCATGCACCACGCGGCCAGCAGCGCCGAGGCCACAGCACCGGGCAGCACGTCCCCGGTCCACCGGAACAGCGCCACGCACAGCACCCCGGCCACCGCCAGCAGCACCACCACCTGGTAGGCGACGATCGTGTGCAACTGGTAGCCGGGGAACACCAGCTCACCGCCGAACGGGAACCGCGAGTACTGCACCAGCACCAGCACCGCCAAGCCCACCGACGGAATCAGCGCCGCCGCCCAGTACCCGCGCCGCCCGCCCACCCGCAACTGGGTGTTGAGCAGCGTGGAGAACACCACGAAGAACACCAGCAGCGGCAGCGCGTAGCAGAACGCGGTGACCAGTTGCAGGGCCGTCGGCGCGCGGAAGGCCAGCACCCAGAACCGGAAGTCGGTCTTGAACACCAGGTCCGACGCCAGGACGAGCCCGAGCATCGTGCCCACGGCCGCGGCCCCCAGCCCGACCGACCGCCCCGCCGCCCGCCACGACCCGGGCAGCACCCCGGACAGCGCCGCCCGCCTGCGCACCAGCCACGGCACCAGCGCCACGGCGGTGATCACCGCGTTCAGCAGCGCCCAGGCCAGGACCCAGTTGGACACGCTCTGGCTGAACCAGGCGCCGGGTGGGAACAGCTTCGGCACGTACTTCATCACCGGGATGAACGTGACCGCCGGGATGGCCGTCGCCGCGAGCGCCGCCACCCACCAGCCGCGTCCGGTGGCGGCCGGGACCTCGGGCCGCTCCCGCCGCCGGGCCAGGGTCTTGGCGACGCCGAAGACCGACAGCACACCGCCGACCAGCGCCACCAGCGTGCCCAGCTCCTTGAGCCACCACACCTGCCCGCTCGCCGGACCGGCCCCGGTCAGCGTGCGGCCGAACCAGTCCACCACGTGCCCCACGGCGGCCGGGTCGTGCGTGACCCCGGCGTGCACAGTGGACGGCCGGTGCAGCACCCGCCCGGTCCCGGCGTCGACGTCGCCGTAGACGGTGTCCTCGCGGACCGGTGAGTCCGTGCCGAACAGCGACTTCATGTTGGGGGCGCCGTTGATGTCGAGCGGGTTGGCCGACTGCCACATCGAGCCGGAGAACTCCTCCACCGTGGACACGACCACGGCGGTGTTGCGCGGGAACGTCGTCGTCCCCTTCGGGGTGGCCGCCGCACCGCCCCCGGTCGACGGGCCCGCGGGGAACGGCGCCGACGACATCAGCACCAGCGACCGGTAGCCGTCGGGCACGGCCGCGGCGGCCTGCAACACCGTCCAACCGCCCATGGAGTGCCCGACCAGCCCGATGTTGTCGCGGTCGACGAAGTCCAGGGAGCGCAGGTGGCGCAGCGCGGCCGGGCCGCCGTAGCCGTGCGCGAACGCGGGGGCCGCCGACGTGCCGTGCCCGGCCTGGTCCAGCTCCAGCACCACGTACCCGCGCCGGGCCAGTTCGAGGGAGACCGGGGACATCGTCTCCCGCGAGTTGACGTAGCCGTGCACCGCGAGCACGGCGGGCGCCGGGGACCCGGCGGTCGCGCTGTCCGGCACGTAGAGCAGCCCGCCGAGCGCCTGCCCGTCCTCGCCGGTGAACCGGGTGTCGGTCACGCCGACCCGGCCGAAGTCGGTGTTGACCACCGCGGCGAACGCGCCGCCGACCAGCACCAGCGCCAGGCCGACGACGAACAGCAGGCTCACCCGCCTGGCCGGGGTCCGGCTCGTTCCGGGGGAGTGTTCAGTCGACAGTGTCGTCCTACTCAATGTCATCCTCGTCCATCCAGTCCAGGCTGCGCTCGACGGCCTTGCGCCACTTGCGGAACCGCCGCTCGCGCAGGTCGGCGTCCAGGCCGGGGGTCCACTCGGCGGCCTTGTGCCAGTTGCCGCGCAGGCTCTCCAGGTCGGGCCAGTAGCCGACCGCCAGCCCCGCCGCGTACGCCGCGCCCAGGCAGGTCGTCTCCGCCACGGTCGGGCGGGCCACCGGGACCGCCAGCGCGTCGGCCAGCAACTGCATCAGGGTGTTGTTGGCGGTCATGCCGCCGTCGACCCGCAGGCCGGTGAGCGCGATGCCGGTGTCCGCGCGCATCGCGTCGACCACCTCCCTGGTCTGCCAGGCGGTGGCCTCCAGCGCCGCGCGGGCGAGGTGGCCGCGGCCGACGTAGCCGGTCAGCCCGGTGATCACCCCGCGGGCCTCGCCGCGCCAGTGCGGGGCGAACAGCCCGGAGAACGCGGGCACGATGTAGCAGCCGCCGCTGTCGGCCACGGTGTTGGCCAGCGTCTCGATCTCCGCCGCCGAGTGGATCAGGCCCAGCCGGTCGCGGAACCACTGCACCAGCGCGCCGGTCACCGCGATCGACCCCTCCAGCGCGTAGGTCGCCGGTGCGCCGTCGAGCTGGTAGGCGACCGTGGTCAGCAGCCCGTTCTCCGAGCGGACCAGCGTGTCCCCGGTGTTGAGGACGAGGAAGCTGCCGGTGCCGTAGGTGCTCTTGACGTCGCCGCGGTCGAACGCGGTCTGCCCGAACAGCGCCGCGTGCTGATCACCCAGCGCCGCCGCCACCGGCACGCCCTCCAGCGCGCCCCTGGCGGTGCCGTAGACGTGCGAGGACGGTCTGATCTCCGGCAGCACCGCCACCGGGATGCCCATGGTGTCGAAGGTGTCCTGGTCCCACTGGAGCTTGGTGAGGTCCATCAGCATGGTGCGGCTGGCGTTGGTCACGTCGGTGACGTGCACGCCGCCGTCCGCCCCGCCGGTCAGGTTCCAGATCAGCCAACTGTCGACGGTGCCGAACAGCACCTCGCCGCGGGCCGCCCGCTCGGCCAGGCCGGGCACCTCGCGCAGCAGCCACACCAGCTTGGGACCGGAGAAGTAGGTGGCCAGCGGCAGGCCGCAGCGGTCCCGGAACCGGTCCGGCCCCTGCGCGCCCGCCAGCTCGGCCACCAGGTCGGCGGTGCGGGTGTCCTGCCAGGTGATGGCGTTGTGCACCGGGCGGCCGGTGGCCCGGTCCCACACCACGGTCGTCTCGCGCTGGTTGGTGATGCCCACGGCGGCCAGGTCGCCGGGCACCAGGCCCGCGTCCTCCAGCGCCTCCAGCACCACCTGCTCCACGGTGGACCAGATCTCGGCCGCGTCGTGTTCCACCCAGCCGGGGCGGGGGAAGATCTGCCGGTGCTCGCGCTGGGCCAGCGACACGATGCCGCCCCGGCCGTCGAAGACGATGCACCGGCTCGACGTGGTGCCCTGGTCGATGGCGGCGACGTACCGGGGATCGTGCACGGGGGTTCCTCTCCGGGGTCGGACGGGACGGTCGTCGGCTCCGCGTCGAGCCGCCCCGGGGGCCGCGGCCAGTCTGTGCGCGGGCCCGGAGCGGGGGTATCCGCAGGAATACGTAGGTTTCTACGTACTCGGCCGCGCGGCCTGGTTCGACATCGCCGACCCGGTCGGCTGCTTGTTCGACATGGCCGAATTCGCTACCGTCGCCGTCATCCCCCACCCCCATGCGGAGGCCCCCGGTGAACCGACGAGCGATGCTGGCCACGACGACCACCGCCGTGGCGACGACCCTGCTGGGGTCCACCGCCGCGACCGCGACCCCGGCGCCCGTCACCCCGACGCCCCCGCCCCCTGCGCGCCCGGTGCCCGCGGGTCGGGTCGTGGAAGGACTGCGGCTGCCCAGCCGCCTCCTGCGCCAGGACGTCCGCTACTCCCTCTACCTGCCGCCCGGCCACCGCCCCGGCAGGCGCTACCCGGTGCTGTACCTGCTGCACGGGCTGATCGGCGACGACACCGAGTGGCCGGGCCTGGGCCTCGGCTCGATCGCCGACCGCGCCATCGCCTCGGGCGCCCTGCCCCCGACGGTCGTGGTGATGCCCGACGCCCGCCGCGACCCGGGTCGGCCCCCCACCGAACAGGCGCAGACGTACTACATGGACGACGCCGACGGGTCCTTCCGGTACGCGGAGATGGTGGTGCGCGAACTGCTGCCCGGGGTGGAGGCGCGGCACGGCGCGGGCGGCTCGGCCGCCCGGCGGGCCATCGGCGGCGAGTCCATGGGTGGTTTCGGGGCGCTGTCCTTCGCGTTCCGCCACCCCGGCCTGTTCAGCGCGGCCTTCGGCCTCAGCGTCGCGCACCGCACGGATGCGCAGGTCGTCGCGCTGCCGCAGACCGAGTTCGACTGGCGCTACGCCAAGGCGTGGGGCGCGGGCTTGGTCGGGCAGGCGCGGCTGAACGAACGCTACCGGCAGTGGAACCTGCTCGACACGATCGCCCGCACCCCGGCCGAGGAGCTGTCGCGCACCGCGTACTTCCTGGACTGCGGGTCCTACGACGGGTTCTTCGAGGGCAACGCCGACCTGCACCTGGCGCTGACGGCGAAGGCGGTGCCGCACCGGTTCATGGCGCGGGAGGGCGCGCACGAGTGGGACTACTGGACCTCCGGCCTCCCCGTCGCGCTGGAGGCCGTCGGCACGGCCTTCACCCAGGCGACCGGCGGGCGGTGACCGAATCCGCTGATCAACCGCGGCGTTCGGTATCGTCGAACGTGGTGCCGGGTATGGTGTGCGCGTGCCAGAGAGAATCCAGTCCGTCGAGCGCGCCGCCGCCATCCTGCGGTTGCTGGCCTCCGGTTCCCGCAGGCTCGGCGTGGTCGAACTCGCGCAGGCCATGAAGCTGCCCAAGGGCACCGTGCACGGCATCCTGCGCACGTTGCAGCACGTGGGTTTCGTCGAGCAGGACCGCTCCGGCGGCAAGTACCGCCTCGGCGCCACCCTGCTGCACCTGGGCAACAGCTACCTCGACCTCAACGAACTGCGCACCCGCGCGCTCAACTGGTCGGACTCCCTGGCCACCCGTTCCGGTGAGAGCGTGCGCATCGGCTCCCTGCACGAGGGCAAGGTCCTGGTCGTGCACCACGTCTTCCGCCCGGACGACAGCCTCCAGGTCCTGGAGGTCGGCGCCCTGCTGCCCCCGCACGCCAGCGCCCTCGGCAAGGTCCTCCTGGCCTTCGCCCTGGAGGGCGACGCCATCCTCGACGACCTGGAACTGCCCCCGGTCACCCCGCACACCCACACCACCCGCCGGGCGCTCCTGCAGGACCTCAAGCGCGTCCGCACCCGGAACTGGTCCGCCGACGTCGAGGAATTGGTCCCCGGCGAAGCGGGCATCGCCGCCCCCATCCACGACGACCGGGGGGTGGTCGTGGGCGCCATCGGCATCTCCGGCGCCATCGAACGCGTCTGCGCCCAGGACCGCACCCCCCGCCCCGACCTCGTCGCCACCGTCCGCGACGCCGCCCGATCCGTCTCCCGCAACCTCGGCGCCCGCTCCTGGTGAAGCTCGGCTGTAGCCCCGCGCCCCCGCACCGGGTCGGACAGCGCGCCGCCCGCCGCCGCGCCGCACCGGTTCCCGGCCGAGTGGACCTGCCTGCCCGCCACGCCCGGGGCGTCGACAACGCCCCCGCTCAGGCGCCCAGCCACCGGTAGTGCACTCGGGGCCTGCCGACGGCCCCGTGGCGCGGCACGCGATCGGCGCTGCCGCCGCTGACCAGGTGTTCGAGGTAGCGGCGGGCGGTGACGCGGGACACGCCGGTCCGCTCGGCGAGGTCGGCCGCGGTCGCGCCGCCCGTGCCCGCCGCCCGCAGCGACCCCCGCACGGCGTCGAGGGTGCTGCCGGTGATGCCGTCCGGGCGGGCGGGTGGGGTGCGCGGCACCGACATCGCCCGGTCCACGTCCTCCTGGCCGCTGAACCCGCCCGCCGCCGCGCGGTACTGCGCGTACCGGCGCAGGCGGTCGCGCAGGTGCTCCCCGGCGAGCGGTTTGAGCAGGTAGTGCAGCACACCGAGGGAAACGCAGGCCCGCAGGCCGGCGGGTTCGGGGGTGTCGGCCACCGCGATCACGTCGGTGTCCAGGCCGGTCGCGCGCAGCCACCGCAGCAGGTCCACGCCGGACCCGTCCGGCAGGTGTGGGTCGAGCAGGACCAGGTCCACCCGCCGGTGCGCCAGCACGCGCCGGGCAGCGGCGGCGGTGTGGGTGCTCGTCACGACGGTGAAACCGGGCAGGACTTCGACCTGCCCGCGGTGCGCGTCGGCCGCGGTGCGATCGCCGTCCACGACCAACACCCGGACGGGGTTCACGAGGTCGGTCACACGGTTCGACATCGCCGAACATCGTAACCGGTGCGGTGGGCGACGTGCCAGGACGAATCCGATCTGCCGAGCGTGCGGCGTCCATCCGGCGATCGCTGGTTTTCTTTTCCCGCAGGGCGGATGCGATCGAATTCGCCTGAGCGATGAAACCGCCCACGGGTGCCCTGTGCGCAGTGCGGCGGGTGGATTTCGGTAATGCCGAACAGAGTATTGCTTTGGGGAAACCGGTCTGCGTACAGTCGGGATACGGCGGACAACAAGGACGAGCTGACGAGCCCCGGTCACCACCGTCGGTGATCCGGTGTCCACGCCGACCACACGCGGACACCCCTGATCGCGTGTGCTTCCCGCAGGTGCCACTCAACGCAGAGGAACGCCGATGCCCTTCACCCTGCGCAAATCCCTGATCGCCCTCGCCTCCGCCGCCGCGGTGGGAGCGGGTGCCCTGACCGTCACGACCGGGGCGGAGGCGGCACCCGTCGCCGTCGCCCCCGCCGCCGTGCCCGTCCACGGTGTCGACCCCACGGATGCGAACCTGCGCCAGCCGGTCGGTGACCTGGCCTTCAGCAAGGTCACCATCGCGGACTCGCAGACCCCCGGCTTCGGCGCGGCCACCATCTACTACCCCGATGACACCACCCACGGCACCTACGGCGGCGTGGCCGTCGTGCCCGGCTACACCTCACCGCAGAGCGCCGTCGCCTGGCTCGGCCCGCGCCTGGCCTCCCGCGGCTTCGTCGTGATCACCATCGCCACCAACAGCATCTACGACCAGCCGACCACCCGCGGCCGGGAGCTGCTGTCCGCTTTGGACTACCTGACCACGTCGTCCCCGGCCGCGGTCAGGCAGCGACTGGACCCGAACCGACTCGCCGTCATGGGCCACTCGATGGGCGGCGGCGGCGCGCTCTACGCCGTCTCCCAGCGGAGCACCATCAAGGCCGCCGTCCCGCTGGCACCGTACAACCAGGACAAGACCTGGCCGGAAGTCAAGACCCCCACCATGCTCATGGCGGGCAGCGCTGACAACGTCGCCGGCATCGGCACCTTCTCGCGCCCGTTCTACCGGAGCATGACCGGCGCCCGCGAGCGCGCCCTGGTCAACGTCCAGGGCGCCGACCACGGCACCTTCGTCCGGGAGAACGCCACGATCGGCAAGTACGCCACCGCCTGGCTCAAGCGCTTCGTCGACGAGGACACCCGCTACGACAAGTTCCTCTGCCCCGCACCCACCGGGGACGGGCTGGCCGAGTACACCGCGTCCTGCCCCAACACCTGATCCGCGTCGCCGCCCCTGCTCCCGGGTCCCGACCCGGGAGCAGGGGTTCGCCCGTCACGGTGCGGCGCGGAGTGCGACACCCCGGACAGTGGGCCGATCCGGCGCATCCGCCGACAGCAACCGGTCCGGGAGGCTTGGCGCCCACTGCCCGCCGGCTCGTGGGACGACGGTCAGCCGCCGAATCGGGCGGCCGGGGTGGGAGCGGGCGGCTGCGGGGCGGCCCTGCTGGGCGGGGTCGCGTCCCGGCGCGGGTACCCGGCGAGGAGATCGGCCCGCCAAGCCCTGAAGGTGCGGTCGCCGAAGGTGTCCTGGAACAGGCCGTCGCCCATCCACCGGAACACCGAGCCGGAGCGGTCCAGGGGGAACCAGGTCTCCCCGGCGCCGCTCCGGCCCGCGACCAGGCCCTCGGGGGGCTGCGGTGCCCACCCGAGGGCAGTCACGGTGTCCAGTGCGCGCAGGCGGCCGAGGATCCCGGGCAGCACCCGAGCCGACCGGGACAGGTCCAGGTGTTCCACCTGCAGGGGACCGGTGCCGTCGACGGCGTCCAAGGACGTCGTGAGGTCGCCGCCCACCTGCCCGGCACGCCCCAGCACGACCTTCTCCTGCAACAGCGCCCGGCCGGTGCCGCGCAGGCGCATCCGCGTGCCCCGGTGCGTGGTGGCGTTGTCCGACACCACGAACGGGAGCGACCCCCAGGACAGCGCCGCCCCGTCGCCCACGGTGGCGTCCACCGTCCAGGACGACGGCTGCTCGCCGCGGTAGGCGACGGTGCCGGTCGCCTCGACGACCTCCAGCCACGCACCGTCGGCCACATCGACCTCCACGTGGACGCGGTCGCCGGACAGCAGCAGTGCGCCGTTGGCGATCAGCCCCACGCGCGCCCCGTGCGGGTCGCGGTGCAGGACCCGCGCGGACAGGCGGCCGTCCTGGGTGCGCAGGTAGCAGCGCCCCGGGCCCGGCGCGACGCTGATGCGGGTCACGCGCCCGACCCGGCCGCCGCGCTTCCGTGGTCGGGGGTGTGCGAGTGGGTGGTGCCGTCGGCGTGCACGTGCTGCTCGCCGTCGGCGTGCGAGTGCGGGGCCATGGGGCCCGGGTCGACGGGCGTGTGGTCGCCGCGGCGGTGGGTGTCCAGCATGCCCAGCACCCAGGCCACCAGTTCGTCGATCGACGCCTCGTCGGCCCGGGACAGCCCGATGACGGGACGCCCCTCGCGCGCGGCCGAGCCTTCGCGGACCATGCGCTCCACGTCCACGTCCACGTGCGGGCCCAGGTCCGTCTTGTTGACGATCAGCAGGTCGGCCCGCGCGATGCCGGGCCCGCCCTTGCGCACGACGTCGCCGCCGCCCGCCACGTCCAGGACGAAGAGCTGGGCGTCCACCAGGGCCGGGGAGAACGTGGCCGTCAGGTTGTCGCCACCGGACTCGATGACCACCAGGTCCAGGGGGTCGAAGTCGGCCTCCACGTCCTCGACGGCGAGCAGGTTCGCGGTCACGTCGTCGCGGATCGCGGTGTGCGGGCACGCACCGGTTTCCACGGCGCGGATGCGCTCGGGGTCCAGGACGCCCGCGGACTTGAGGAGGCGGGCGTCCTCGTCGGTGTAGATGTCGTTGGTGATCACGGCCATGCGCAGCCTGTCGGACAGGGCGCGGCACAGCAGCGCGATCAGCGAGCTCTTGCCGGTCCCGACGGGGCCCGCGACCCCCAGGCGCATGGCGCGGGCGGGGGTCTTGGTGGTCTCAGGCACTGAAGAGTCTTTCTGTCGTCGTGTCGTGGGTCTGCGCCCACCGCTCGATGAGCGGTGCGCCGCCCGCGGGGATTTCGTCCGGGGTTCGCAGGGAGGCGAGCTGCCGCGCCATCCGGTCGATGTCGGGCAGCAGGTCGCGCACCCACGCGGTGGCCCGCAGCGGGTCACCCGGTTCGAGTTTGAGCAGGGCCGCGGTCACGGTCTGGGCGTCGTCGTAGCCGACCAGGCGGGCGAGGTCGACCGGGCTCAGGTCCGCGCGGTGCGCGAGCAGGCCCAGCACGACCGGGCGCGACCAGCGGCGTGCCCGGTCGTCGGTCGGGCCGGGCCACAGGGTCCGCAGGACGCGCAGGTACCCGCGGCCCAGGCGCCTGCCGTTGGCGCGCAGCGCCGGGCTCGGGGTCCGGGCGGCCCAGGCGGCCTCGACCGCGTCGAGGTCACCGCCCCCGGCCGCCACCGCGCGCGCCACGACGGCGGTTCCCGCTTCCACCCTGGTCACCGTGCGCAGGCGGGCCCGGAGGTAGGCGGGGACCTCGGCGGGGGTCGTGCCCGCGCGCAGGGCGGGCTCCAGCCCGGCGGACTGGGTGTGCCCGCCGGACGGCAGCCGGGCGTCGCCCAGCAGCGCGAGCAGCAGCGACGAGGTGCTCACCGTCGCCTCAGAACATCGTGTAGAGCTGGGCCAGGGGCAGCCGCTCGGCCATCGTCGTCGGCCTCGGCTCGATCCTGGTGCCGTCGACGGTGATTTCGAAGGTCTCCGGGTCGATGTCGATGGCCGGGGTCTCGGCGTTGAAGACCATGTCCTCCTTCGTGGTGGAACGCGTGTCGTTGACCGCGACCAGCCTGCGCCGCAGCGCGAGGGTGTCGACCAGCGTGTCCCCCGTGAACAGAGAGGGCTTGCCCGGGTTGCGGGAGTGCCACTCCCGGTAGCTCTGCTCCTCCAGGGCTCGCGGGGACACGAAGGTGTAGGACAGGTCCGCGCCGATCGCGTCGGCCACCGCCGGGCGGATCAGCCGCGGCTGCGGTGTGGAGATGGAGGCGTTCGGGTCACCGAGGTTCCCGCGCACCAGTGCGCCGCCCTTCACGACCAGCTCGGGGCGCACGCCGAAGAAGCGGGGGTCCCACAGCACGAGGTCGGCCAGCTTGCCCGGCTCCACCGAGCCGATGTGCTCGTCGATGCCGTGGGCCACGGCCGGGTTGATCGTGTACTTGGCCACGTAGCGCAGGGCGCGGGCGTTGTCGGCGGGACCGGGGCCGATGGCGCCGAACCGGCCACCCATGACGTGCGCGACCTGCCAGGTGCGGGTGATCACCTCGCCGATGCGGCCCATGGCCTGGGCGTCGGAGGAGGTGATGGACATCGCGCCCAGGTCGTGCAGGACGTCCTCGGCGGCGATCGTGGTGGCGCGGATGCGGGACTCGGCGAACGCGTGGTCGGCCGGGTCGTCGAGGTTCAGGTGGTGGCAGACCGCCAGCATGTCCAGGTGCTCGGCCACGGTGTTCTCGGTGAAGGGCAGCGTCGGGTTCGTGGAGGCGGGCAGGACGTTGACGTCGCCCGCCAGTGCCATGATGTCGGGGGCGTGCCCGCCACCGGCGCCCTCGGCGTGGAACACGTGGATGGGGCGGCCCTTGAACGCCCTGCGGCTCATCTCGACGAACCCCGCCTCGTTGAGGGAGTCCGCGTGCAGGGCCACCTGCAGGCCCCACCGCTGCGCCGCGGTCAGGGCGGCGTCGATGGCCGCCGGGGTGGCACCCCAGTCCTCGTGCACCTTGTAGCCGCCCGCGCCCGCCAGGGCCTGCTCGGCGAGGGCGTCCTGGCTGACGGTGTTGCCCTTGCCGAGCAGCAGCACGTTGACCGGCAGGTGGTCGAGGCTGCGGTGGATGTTCAGCAGGTGCCACGGGCCCGGGGTGACGGTGGTGGCCTTGGTGCCCTCGGAGGGGCCGACCCCGCCACCGATCAGGGTCGTGGTGCCGGTGGCGAGCGCCTCCACCACCTGGGAGGGCGAGATGAAGTGCACGTGGGTGTCCACCGCGCCCGCGGTCAGGATCCTGCCCTCGCCCGCGATGATGTCGGTGGCGGGGCCGATGTGCAGGCCCGGTGTGACACCGCTGGACACGTCCGGGTTGCCGGAGCGTCCGATCGCGACGATCCTGCCGTTCTTGATGCCGACGTCGGCGCGCACCACGGGGCGTTCGGTGCTCTCGTCGAACGGGACCGCGGGCTTGGCGTCGAGGATGGTCACGTTGGTGATGACGGTGTCCGGGGCGCCGTCGGCGCTGGTGGTGGTGCCCTGCAGCATCGACTCGCGGATGGACTTGCCACCACCGAAGATCGCCTCGTCACCCCCGAACGTGAGGTCGTGGGTGATCTCGATCCACAGGTCGGTGTCACCCAGGCGCACCCGGTCGCCGACGGTGGGGCCGAAGGCCTTGGCGTAGTCCTCGCGGGAGATCCGCATGTCTGTCTCCTGTGCTGTTCAGCCGGTGTCGGAGTGCCGCGGATCAGTCGAGGCTCTCCTCGCCGGGCTGCTTGTCCAGGCGGATCCCGGGCACGAGGCGCTTGCCGCCGATCGCCACGAGCGTGTGCGGTCCGTCCGGGTTGGACATCGGCTCGAAGCGCAGGGACGCACCGGAGCGGATGTCGAACCGGTTGCCGTGGACCCGTTCGGCCGCCGCGTCCCCGGTCTGCTCGGCGAGCGCCTTCGACTTCGCGCGGGCGGCCTCGACCTCGGCTGCGGTCGGGTCGGGCGGCAGCACGTCGAGCTGCCGGACCTCGGACTCGGTGAAGAACTTGAGGTCCGGGTTGATGTCCGCCAGGTGGGCGTGCGAGCCGACCTGGATGGGGCGGTCGCCGACGTTCTGCACGTAGACGCCCTCGGTCTTCGCCAACCCCCGGTTGAGTTCGAGGTCGGGCGCGGTCGGGTCGGTCCAGATGTGCCCGGGCCCGTACCGGAACGGCAGCTCGGCGGTGGGCGGCGTGGCGGTCGTCGGCGGGGTCTCCGACGGTGACGCGGTTGTCTGGAAGTAGGGCACGGGTCCCCTCATGCGATCGGGTCGTGGATGGTGACGAGCTTGCGGCCGTCGGGGAACGTCGCCTCGATCTGGACGTTCTCGAGCATGAGGGGGACGTCGTCCATGACGTCGGCCCGCGTGAGCTGGGTCTTGCCCTCGGCCATCAGGTCCTCGACGGTCTTCTGGCCCACGCGCGCCTGCTCGATCACCCAGCAGCTCAGGTAGGCGACCGTCTCGGGGTGGTTCAGCCGCACACCCCGCTCCTTGCGGTGGCCTGCGAGCATGCCCGCGACGCTGAGGAGCAGCTTCTCCTGTTCCGAAGGGGTGAAATGCACTGGTGCTCCCTGGTGGTCCGTCTGCGACTCGACTCGTGGGTGTCCGGTGGCGCCGGTCAGGAAGCCCGCGGGGCCGCGGTGGGCGAGCGGGGGAATGTGCTGCGCCACCACGTGCCCCGCTCCCACGGTGATCGACACCGGAGACGCTACTGACATCCGGACGATCCTGGACAGAGGCAGACGGGTCAATGGCAAAGCCTGGACACCAAGCGTTTTTCACACTTTCAGTGACGACAATCGCCCGTGACGGTGAGGCCCGCGGCCGTACTCACGAGCGCGGCGGACCGGGCTGCTCGCGATCGGACTCGGTGTCCGCCGCGGTGGGGGGTGACCCGTCCACGGCCTCGGCCGTCAGACGGCCTCCAGCACGAAGAACAGGAAGCTCAGGAAGGCCCCGGAGGGGAACTCGGCCATCTCGTCGGGGAAGAGTTCGTGTGCTTCGGCCACCACGGGCGGCTCGCTGATGACGGCCGTGCGCAAGCCCGCCGCGGTGAAGGCGTCGGTCATCGCGTGCAGCGGTCGGTGCCAGTAGGTGAGCACGGCCTGCTGACCGTTGAAGGTGTACTCGTCGGACCACTTGGCGGTCGCGAAGTAGTCGCCCCCGGGATGCACGATCTTGTACACGATGGGGTGGTTGACGACCACGATCAGCCTGCCGCCGGGCTTGAGCACCCGCCGCAGCTCGGCCAGCGGCGCGGCCCAGTCCTCCAGGTAGTGCAGCACCAGAGCCGCGACGACGTCGTCGAACGCGCCGTCGGGGTACGGCAGCGGTCGGGCGATGTCGGCGACCCGCAGGTCCGCGTCGTCGCCGAGCCGCTGCCGGGCCAGCTCCACCATCTTGGCGCTGCGGTCGAAGCCCGCCACGGTGGCGCCCCGGTCGCGCAGCGCCTCGGCCACGGCACCGGAGCCGCACCCGGCGTCGAGAACCCGGCGACCGGCCACGTCCCCGGCCAGGTCCACGATCGCGGGCCGGGTGTAGTAGGCGTTGATGAGGCTGGTGTCGTTCTCGACCGTGTACGCCTCGGCGAAGCTGTCGTAGTCGTTCTCCACGGCCACGTCGGCGGAACTCCCGGGATCGGCTGGCATGCTCCCCATACTGCCGAGAGATCGACCAGGACGCCAGGAGATCGTCCCGCCCACCTCCACGAGGTGGATCTCGCTCCTCCCGGCCCGGCTCCCGGTGGAACCTCGTTCCTGGAAAGCCGCGCCGAGCACCACGGACTGTTCTGCCGCCCGTCACTGCCCGACCTGCTCGAACCGCTGCTCACCGACCGGCACAGCCGGGGCGAGTGGGACAGTCGGAAGTGGGCGGAGCAGGACCGAACCCGGCATTCGGCGGCCGACGCGCGCCACCGGGCGATCACCGCCCGGCGGGACCCGGGTCGGGAACCCTTGATCCGGGTGGGTGTGAAGGACTCAGGTTGGATGACCGGGAGACCGCGGTGTTCCCGAACGCGGTGGCGGGGATCGCCGCCGCCCACCAGCCCGAGTGGTCCACTGTGGACGAGCTGGCGCCGTGCGGAGGCGGTGGTGGCGCGGGTCGCCGACAAGATCGCCGCGGTTTCGGTGTTCCGGGACGCGGATGTGAGCGTTCCGTCCTCGGTGGTGATCGACCCGGGTGCGGGTGTCGTCCCGGTCGAGGTGTCGGCCTGGGTGGTGGCGGGGCGGTCGTGCAGCGGGCGGCCAACAACCTCGTGCGCCGGGAACGGACTCCGGGTGCGACCCACCGTGGTCGAAATGCGATGCCCCTCGGCCGGTGGACAGCGGTTCGAAGCGCCTGCGAATGGGCGTTGGCGCTCCACGATATGCAGACCTGCGGTCTCGCGAACACGCGCAGCAGGAATTTCGCATGGATTCACAACGGAATCCGCAGGTTTTTGTGCGCCGGACACGCCTGCCGGAGCTGCTGGACGCGGTGGCCCGCGTGCGAGGAGTTCGGATCGAGTGCACCGGGAACGGCGCCCCCTGACGCCGCATGATGACCGAGGCAGGCGGTCGCATCCGCCACGGTCGCAGGTGGGCGGCGTCTTCACGTGGACAGCCCCTCGCCGCACGGCCGCGGGACGGTGTTCAACGATTTGCATTCTCTCTGTGAAAAGTTCTCCCGGAAAGTCTCTTGTCCACGGCGCGTGGTCAATAGCAAAGTCTTTCCCCAACGGCCGGTCGTCCCGCCGGTCGCCGGAGATCCACACGCTGAGCAGGCGCGGAAATGGCAGTTCCGCGCCTCCTCCACCCCTGCGCGTGTGGACTTCGGAGAGGAAAGGCATGGTTTATGTCGATCAGTTTCCGGAAGTCGTTGATCGCCGGTGCCGCGCTGTGCGCGCTCGTCCCCGCCGCCCTGGCGACCACCGGGTCCTCGGCGAGCGCGGCACCGCAGCAGTACCAGCCGGAGATGGTGACCGCGCTGGCGCGCACCCTGGGTGTCGACGAGCGGGCCGCCGTGTCCCGGTTGGACCGGGAGGCGGTCCAGCAGCAGCGGCTCGCCGACCTGACCCGCGGCGGGTTGCGGGTGGACGGTGCGTTCGTCGACGGCGGTGGCACCCTGACGGTGAACACCGCCGACCCGGCGAGCGCCGCGCGGGTGCGGGCGGCGGGCCTGGCGGCGCGCACCCCGGCCCGCGGCGAGGCGGCGCTGAACCGGGTCCAGGCGCAGCTCGATGAGCTCGCCACCCGCCAGGTGCCCGAGGGCATCTCGGCGTGGGGGGTGGACGTGGCCGCCGACGTGGTCGAGGTCGAGGTGGGCGACGCGGCGAAGCCGCAGGCCAAGGCGTTCCTCGCCGAGGCCGCCCGGTTCGGCCAAGCGGTGCGGGTGAAGAACAGCGGGAGGCCGTTGCAGACCCAGGCAACCGTCTACCCGGGCAGCAAGATGACGTACGACGGCTTCTACTGCTCGGTCGGTTTCGGCGCGCGCAGCTCGTCGGGCGCGCAGTACCTGGTCAGCGCCGGGCACTGCGTCGCGGGGTCGCCGACGCTGTACTTCAACGGCACCCGGTTCGCCAAGGGCACGAGCTCGCGCTACGCGCTGGGCGCCAACAGCGTCGACATGGGCATCGCCAAGGTCGACCCCGGCAACTCCATCGCCACCCAGGTCGGAACCTGGGGCGCGGTGGGCACCATCGCCGTCCGCGGCGGGCAGCGCGCCGCCGTGGGCTCCTCGATCTGCAAGTCCGGCGCCACGTCCGGCTGGACCTGCGGCACCATCAAGGGCTACAACGTCACCGTCACCTACACCGACCCCAACGGCGGCCCGAACACCGTGGTCCGGGGACTGGGCAGCTCCTCGGTGTGCACCATGGGCGGTGACAGCGGCGGGGCCTACATCTCCGGCAACCAGGCCCAGGGGATGACCTCGGGTGGCCCGACCGGGCAGCAGTGCACCTTCAACGGCGGCAACCAGGCGGGCAAGTCCTCCTACTTCCAGCCGCTGGGCGACGCGCTGTCCTACTACGGCCTGACCCTGAACGTCGGCTGATCACAACAAGACCCGCGCGCCGTGGCTGCCACTTCCCCACAGGGGTGACAGCCACGGCGCCGCGGGTGATACTGCGTTCCCGTCCGAAGGAGACCCGCGAACGAAAGAGCGCCGCCGTGAGCCGGTTCCCGACAGCACAGGACCACACCGCCGACCCCGATGGCGCGCCGCGCGCGGAGAGCTTCGACGAGGTGCTGCGGGCCGCGATCCAGCGGCGCGACCTGACCCTGCAGCGGATCCGCCGCAGGCTGGCCGACCGCGGCGTGGACGTCGGTCTGGCCACGCTGAGCTACTGGCAGCAGGGCCGCAGCAGGCCGGAACGGGCCAAGTCGCTGCGAGCGCTGCGCGAACTCGAGGCCATCCTCAACCTGCCCCGCGACACCCTGTTCGACCTGCTGGGACCACCCCGGCCCCGGGGCAGGGGAGCCATCACCGCGGGTGTCACCGGAAGCCACCTCTACGGCGTGGACTCACCGTTCCAGCGGGCACTGGGGGATTCGTTCGAGCACTTCAACGACGGGGTGGTCCCGTTGAGCGTGTCCGAGCTGTGCACCGTCGACGCCGACCGCTCGCTGCGCCTGATCGCGGTCACCCAGGTGCTGCGCGCGGTGGCCGAGGGCCAGGACCGCTTCCTCGTCGCCCACGGCGTGGACGACGGCGAGGTCATGCCCTCCGACATCCGGGTGCGGGCGGGGCGGCTCGGCGAGGTGGCCGCCGACCACGAGAACGGGTACCTGGCCGCCGAGATCCACTTCGGCCGCACGCTGGCCAGGAACGAGACCGCGATCATCGAGTACGAAACCGTGCTCGGCCCGAGCCCGGCCCCCTCGCGCCTGCACGAGCGCCGCTTCCGCGTGCAGGCCCACGACTTCCTCCTGCGCGTGCGGTTCGCCGGGTCCACCCTCCCCGCCCGCTGCCACAGCTACTACCGCGACACCGTCCCCTCCGCCCCGAAACGACGGCGGCGACTCACCACCGACGCCTCGCACACCGTGCACACCTTCCTGCCCAAGTGCACTCCCGGGGTCCACGGCATCTCCTGGCTGTGGCCCTGACCGTGGCGCGGCTGTTCGCCTCCGGACGGGGTGACCGGGTGGGTGGAGTCGACCACCGCGGTCGACGTCGCCACTCGCGCGATCTGCGCCGCGGATGTCGGCTTTTCCCGTTCACCCGGCCGATCCGCCAGTAGCGCGTGCCAGGGCTCGGTTGTTCAGCACGGACTTTCTCCGCGGTCATCAACGCACCGTTCACCGCCATCATCGCGGCCGCAACCCACGAAAGTCCGAGAACCTCCTTGGCAGGCAGCGCGAGCATCGCGAACTGGGCGGTGGCGGCGACGTTGCCGAGGCAGGAAACCGCGGCCTGCGCCCGCAGGGTCCGGTTTCGGAACAGCCACCGAATGCCCCCGACGATGTCGCTCAGCACGCTCTTGCGTGGAGCCGCGGACTTCTCCTCCGGCTTGGCGCTCTCCACTACCCAGGTCGACATCGGGGTGCCGGTCGTCCGGCGTGTCTAACCCACCGCAGGCCCGGCGCCGGGCTGGACCAGGGGGTGTCGGCATCCGCCCCCGCCGGCCTCGGGGTGTCATCCGCTGCGATGGGGGGTGGACGGGCGCGCGTTCGCCTCGGCACTTCCCGGTCGTGCGGGTCAGCAGTCGGGGAGGTTGTCGCCGTCGTCGAAGACGTTGTTGGCCTGGACGAACCCGTAGTTCCCGTTGTCGGCTCGGGTGTGGATCCAGCCACCGTGCGGGTCACCGCCGTCTTCACGGCAGAAGAAGTAGTTGCGCGAGCCCTGCAGGCGGCCGACGGTCACGTGGGCGTCGATGACGTCGATGTTCGGGCGGTTCGTGCAGGACCAGCGGTTGTTCGCCGGGTCGGGCGTGCACGGTATGACCATGGTGCTCGCCGAGGCCGGGGCCGTCGCGCTGAGACACGCCGCCACCGCCACCGCAGAAGTCGAGACCGCTCGCCACCGCGTCCTGTTCATGGTCCCCCATCTCCTCCCGTTGAATCGTTGCGGCAAGGTTCTCCTGCTGCACAAGGAGAATGACACCGACACGCGACTGGTGACAGCGCCCACGTCGAGGTTGCCTCTTCCGACCGGATCAGTCCACCCGATTGTCAGATCGGCACGCGCCGGACCGTCATCGCCACCCAGCAACACAACCTCGATCGAGTGAAGTCGATGTCGAAACGGGCGAGACCATCCGCTTGGCCGTGGCCCACTGCCCGTCCCCGTGACCCTGGTGTCGACACCCCGCCCGCCGTCGGGCAGGCGCCGGACGCGTTCGAGTCGGTTCTCCTCGGTCGCGGTCAGGTGGGTGGTGGGTGTCCGTGTGGAGCCGGTGGCAGGTTCATCCGAGCGGGGGTGGAGCGCGGCACTTCCCGATCGATCTGTGTCGGTGGTGCTGTGGCGACCGTTCTTCGTCTTCACCGCGACCGGAATCCGATTCACGTGTCGGGGTGGGCGATCCGGCGGATGCGGACCCTGGTCGCCGTCCCTAACGGCTGTTAGGGTGAGTTGCCGTGGTAGGGCGGACAAATCTTCGCCTCCCGCGGTGTGCGCACAACCGTGACAGTTGGGGTCACCGCAACACTCGGGATGTGCGCAATGAAGGTATGCAGGTGTCCGCGGTGCTGGGGCGGGGGCCTGTTCGTCCGGTGCTGTGACAGATTCAAGGAGTTGCCATGCAACGACGCATCTTCGCCAAGGCGGGCATCGCCGCCGCCGCGGTCGCGGTCGCGACCGCGTCCCTGGTCGGTCCCCAGGCCTTCGCGGGCGAGCGCCCCGACGCCTCGGTGGTCGCCCTCGCCGGGTACGCCAAGGGGCCTGCTCCCACCGAGCAGTCCGTGCGCGCGCAGCAGGGGCCGTTCACGACGGGCAAGCTGGCCGTCCCGGCGCAGGCGGGCCGCGGCTTCAACAAGGGCACGATCTACTACCCGGACGACACCTCGCAGGGCACCTTCGGCGCGGTCGCGGTCATCCCCGGCTACCTCGAGGGCGAGGCGGCCATCTCCTGGCTGGGTCCGACGCTGGCCTCGCACGGGTTCGTCGTGCTGACCCTCGCGCCGAACGCCACCACCGACTACCCCGAGCCGCGCAGCGACCAACTCCTCGCCGCCGTGGACTGGCTCGCCAACCAGTCCCCGGTCAAGGACCGCGTCGACCCCGGTCGCCTCGCCGTCGCGGGCCACTCGATGGGTGGCGGCGGAACCCTCATCGCCGCCTCGAAGAACCCGGCCCTGAAGGCGGCCGTGCCGCTGACGCCCTGGAACCTGTACTCGGACTTCTCCGACGTCACCGTGCCCACGCTGATCATCGGTGCGGACCGGGACTTCATCGCCCCCGCCTTCATGCACGCCACCCCCATGTACAACTCGCTCAAGGCCAAGCAGGACCAGGGCTACCTCAAGCTCAAGAACGCCGACCACTTCGCCACCAACCGCTACAGCGCCACTGTCACCGAGTACACCGTCTCCTGGCTCAAGCGCTACGTCGACGAGGACACCCGCTACTCGCAGTTCCTCTGCCCCGTCAAGTCCGGTTTCCAGCTCACCTGCCCCGTCTGAGCGAACGCGCGCCGCACGGGCCCCACCGGGGTCCGTGCGGCGCCGGTGCCGGGACGACGATCACGGTCCGGTCGCCGCTTGGTCGAGGATGCGCCGCGCACAGGTGTGGTCGCGGTACGGGCGGAGCTGCCGCAGGAAGCTGCGGTGAGCGGAATCCACGCGGGCCGAGTGGATGTAGGGGTATTCGTCGACGAACCGCTGCCAGGTGGCGCACGCCTGCTCGACGCGGTCCCGGCGCAGGTGCAGTTCGGCGAGCCGGTGCGTGGTGATCATGCGAGACCGGCGCTGGTCGACGGGGCGGTGGCGCAGTGACGCCCGCCAGGCGCCCTGGGCCGCGGAGCGGTCGCCGAGGAGGGCGAGCACCTGGCCCGCCTGGTGCGCCAGGTTCGCCCGGCTGGTGGGCTCGGTGGGCCGCCGCGCGCCGTCGAGGCTCTCCTCGGCCTCGGTGAGCCTGGCCAGGGCTTCGTCGCGATTGGACAGTGCCGCGTGGGCGACGGCGGCCTGCCCGAGCAGTTCCGCCCGCGTGCCGGGCGGCGCGTGCCCGCCCGCGCGGGCGAGCGCCGCCTCCGCCATCAGGACCGCCTGCCGGTGGTGGCCAAGGAACCACGCCTGCGCGCTCATGCTGCGCAGGACGGCGGCGTGGCCGAGGGGGTCGCCCGCCTGCGCGGTCAACTCCAGCGCCATCCGGAAGTAGCGCTGGGCGAGGTTGTGGTGCAGGTCGTCGAAGCACATGAAGCCCGCCAGGTGGACGAGGGTGGCCGACGCGCTCAGCAGCGCTCCTCCACTGCGCTCCATCCGATGGGCCCGCAGCCACACCGCGACGTCGGTGGCCAGGTAGGCGGTGAGCGCGACCCGGGCGTGGCCGCCGCCGAAGGACCGGTCGGCGGTGGTGAACGCGGAGGTCATCGCACCGATCCCGGCCAGGATCCCGCATTCGGCCGGTTCGAGCGCCACCCGGGGCAGGTCTGGGGAACCCGGCCATTCGGGGGCCACCACCCAGTCGAGGCGGAACGGCTGCTCCCGCAGCAGCGCCCGGCGCACCGGGTCGAGGTCGGCCAGCACGAGCCCGCGCAGGTCCCGCACCCCCACCCCCTCGGGTGGCGGAATCGCGCGGTCCGCCTGCGGAGCCGCCATCCCGGTCTCGACCTCCGACACGGGGCGCCCCAGGCGGCGGGAGAACGCCTCGGCCACGAATGACGGGACTGGGGTGCGCGGGCGACTTCCCGACAACCAGTGCGACACGGTGGTCCGGTCATAGCTCAGAATGACGCCCGCCTCGCCCGCGACGCGATTGACCGCGGCGGAGAAATTGTGGTTCGTCCACCGCGCCTCCTTGAGCAGAGCGCGGAGCGCCTCGTTTTTCCTGTGATTCCGCGCAGCCATACCCTCCCCAACCTCACGTGCGATGTGGAGCCGCAATAGGCGGTTTGCAAGTTGACCACTGCCTTCCAGTCAAGTGTCAGGAAGACCGGCTGACAACCCGTCAACAGGGTGACGCCTTCCGCGGGCCGCGTGGTGAACCTCACCTCTGCGCGCGGTTCCCCGGCAACGCCCACCGATGCCAGACAATTCGTCCCGCGGCTTTTCCTGTTACATCATCCCCTATTTTGTCATGCGGAGGAGTAGTTCAACAGGTTCAACAGAAATGGCTGCCGAGGGGCTGGCGGAAACATTCGCGGAGACGTCTACTGGGTTCGAGATCCGCCCTGAACCTCCGGCCCTGCCGATACTTATCCCCGTGATGAGGAAGGTCGGCCGCGTGGTCCCGTGCGGCTCGAATGATCTCCCGTCGAGGTGAACTCCTGTCGGAGTTCCGAGGAGTGGCGAGTTGACAACCATGGAATCCGAGCGGCGGGTGTTCGTCCAAGGTGTTTCCGCCCTCTACCGCGAAGTGGGCGAGGGGCCGGTGGTCCTGTTCGTGCACGGGAACGCCAGCAACGGACGGGATTGGCAGGGCGTCATGCGCGCCCTGGCGCCGACCCACCGCGTGGTGGTTCCGTCACTGCCGGGGTTCGGCGAGACCGACCCCGTGGAGGACGTGGCCCCACCCCGGATGGTGTCCTTCATAGCCGCTTTCCTCGACGCCATCGGTGTGGACGAGGTCGTCATGGTCGGCCACTCCTACGGCGGGCTGCTCGCGGCCGAGTTCGCGCTGGCGCACCCGCGGCGCGTCACCCGCCTGGCGCTGGTCGACGCCAACGGCCTCGGGCGGATGATCAACCCGCTGGTGGCCGCGCAAGCGCTGATCCCGTCGCCGATCGCCGACCTGGTGATCACCGCCCTGCTCCTGCCGGGCGGAGTGCTGCTGCGGGTGGCGTCGAGCACCCTCCAGTTCCGGCAGCCGTGGCGGGTGCCGTGGCAGGTCTGGCGCGACCAACTGCGCCTGTCGTTCTCGCGGACCTACCTGCGCACGTCGTTCGACGTCGTCCGCCGGGGCGTCAGCCTGCGGGGGCAGCGCTTCGTGGTGCTCGACCGCCTCCGGGACATCTCCGTCCCCACCCTGGTGGTGTGGGGCCTGACGGACGACGTGGTGCCGGTGTGGCAGGCGCTGTTCGCGGCCTGGCGGCTCCCCGAGGGGAAGTTGGCGGTCATCGGGGGCGCGGGCCACATCCCCCACCTGGACACCCCGGAGGAGTTCCTCGACCACCTCGGTCCCTTCGTCCGCGACAACACGGGCAGGACCGCCCCGGCCGCTGCCGCCCCGCAGGGAAGACCCCGTGACGCAGACCAGTCCTGAACCCGGCGCCCGCGCGCACCGCGTCCCGGGGCTGCGGGCGACCGCGCGGGGGCTCGTCCGTACCCACCGGCGGTTCGCGACCGGCCTCGCCCGGGCCACCGCGGGCACCCTGCGGCGGGACCCGGGGGCCGCGGGCGTCGAGCCCGCCGCGGGCGACAAGCGCTTCGACGACCCCGCCTGGGACACCAACCCCTACTTCCACCTGGTGCGGCAGACCTACCTGCTGGGTTCCCGGTTCGTGCTGGAATCCGTGGACGCCCTGCCGCTGGGCGAGCACGACCGGGTCGCCGCCCGCTTCCTGGCGGAGCTGGGCGTCGGTGCAGCCGCGCCGACGAACTTCCTGCCGGGCAACCCCGCCGCCCTCCGCGCGGCGCGGCAGACCCGTGGGCGCAGCCTGGTGCAGGGGACCGCCAACTTCCTCTCCGACCTGGCGGCCAACCGCGGCCTGCCCGCGGCGGTCGACGCGGCCCCCTTCGTCAAGGGGCGGGACCTGGCCGCGACGCCGGGGAAGGTGGTGTTCCGCAACGAGGTCATGGAGCTGATCCAGTACGAGCCGCGGACCGAGACCGTGCACGCCGTCCCCATGCTGGTCAGCCCGCCGTGGGTCAACAAGTACTACGTCCTGGACCTCGCGCCGCAGCGCAGCGTCATCGGGTGGCTCGTCGAGCACGGGCACACCGTCTTCGCCATCAGCTACCGGAACCCGGACGCGGCCTCGCGGGACGTGGGCCTCGACCACTACGTGCGGGACGGTCTCGTACCGGCGCTGGGGGCGATCGCGGACATCACCGGCGCGGAGGAGGTCAACCTCGCCGGGGCGTGCCTCGGTGGGCTCCTGGCGCTCATGCTGGCCGCCTGGGTCGCCGAGGACGAACGACCCCGCATCGGGTGCATCACACTGATCAACACCATCGCCGACTTCACCGACTCGGCCGACTTCGCCGACAACAGCGCCACCGGGAAGGTCCTCAGGCGGTTCGTCGTCCCCGCCATCGCGCGCGCGGCCGACCGGCGCGGCTACATCGACGGTCGCGACATGGACGCCTTCTTCCGGTTCCTGCGGGCCGACGACCTGGTGTGGCGGTACGTGGGGGCGAACTGGCTCCGGGGTGGCAAACCCCCCGCATTCGACATCCTGGCCTGGAACAGCGACCCGATGAACGTCACCCCCCGCGCCCAGGACTTCTTCATGCGACAGTCCTGCCTGGACAACGACTTCGCCGGGGGCCGCGTGGAACTGGCGGGCAGGCGGCTGCGGCCGGAGCGGGTCGAGCAGGACGTGTTCGTCACCTCGGCGCGCGACGACCACATCATCCCGTGGGAGTTCGCCTACCGCACCACCTCGCTGCTGCCGGGGGACGTGCGGTTCCACCTCGTCTCCGGCGGTCACATCGCGGGCGCCATCGCACCGCCGCACCCCAGGGCCCGGTACTGGGCGAGCGACCGACCGCCTGCCCCGGACCCGGCGACCTGGCTCGCCGGTGCCACCGAGCACAAGGACACCTGGTGGCACCCCTGGGTGGAGTGGTTGCGCGAGCGGTCCGGCCCCCAGCGCACACCGCCGCCGATCGGGAGCGCCCGGTACCCCGCCGGAGAACCCGCCCCCGGCGTCTACATCCACAGCCGAGGTGTTCCACAGGGGCCGCCACGACCCGCAGGAGGGTCGCGATGAGCGGCACTCCGCCCACCGGTCGCGGCGGCGTGGACCGCGAGGAGAGCCACCGCGTGGTCATCATCGGGTCCGGGGTGGGCGGCAGCATCACCGCCTTCCGCCTCGCCAGGGCAGGGGTCGACAACCTCGTGCTGGAGCGGGGGCGCCGGTGGCCCATCACCCCGGGCGGTGGCACCTTCCCCTGGTTCCCGTCGCTGGACAAGCGGCTGCTCTGGCTGGATCGCGCAGCGCCGGGGCCACCGCGCCTGCCGTGGCCCGTGTCGGCCCTGGGTTCGCTCGCCGCGTCCGCGCTCCCGCGCTCCACCGGGCTGCTGGACGTCTTGGCGCACCGGAACCTGACCGTCGTGTGCGGGGCCGGGGTCGGTGGCGGCACCCTGGTCTACGGCGCGATCCTGCCGCAGCCGGGCCCGGACGCCTTCCGCCGCGTCTTCCCGCCCGGGATCGACTACGGGGAACTCGACCGCACCCACTTCCCCCGCGCCCGCCGCAGACTACGCGCGGCCCCGTTCCCCGACGACCTGCTCTCCCACCCCCGCTACCGCACCAACAAGCTGTGGCACACCGCCCTCGTCGAGGCGGGGCTGCCCGCCGAGAAGGTCGTCAGCGGCTTCGACTTCGACGTCATCCGCGCCGAGCTCCAGGGCACCAGGCGCCCTTCGGCCACCATCGGGCAATACCTGTTCACCGGTTGCGACAGCGGCGCCAAGCTCAGCGTGGACCGCACCTACCTCGCCGAGGCGGAAGCCACCGGCCGCACAGTGGTGCGACCACTGCACAACGTCACCGGCATCGGTCAGCACCGCGACGGCCGCTACCACGTCGACGTCGAACACCTCGACGTCCGCGGCCGGGTGCTGGAGCGCATCCGCGTGGTGTGCGAACGCCTCGTGCTGGCCGCCGGAGGCGTCCACACCCCCAGGATGCTGGTCACCGCCCGCGCCACCGGCGCACTCCCCGGGCTCAACGAGTTCGTCGGCGCCCAGTGGGGGACCAACGGCGACCAGATGCCGGTCCTCGTCGACAACTCCCACCCCGTGGGCGCCCACCAGGGCGGACCGCCCGCCCACTTCGCCCGCAACCACGACGACACCGCCATGATCACCCACGGCGGACTCTCCCGCCCGGCGGGCAACCGCCTGCTGGTCTGCCCGGGCATCGGCATCCCGGACCGCTTCGGCCGGTGGACCCACTGCCCCCTCACCGGCGCGGCACACCTGCGGTGGGAACGCGGCAGCGACACCACCGCCCACCGAGACGTCCTGGACCTCATGCGCCGCGCGGCCCCGCACACCGGACCCGACGGCGCCACCCTCCTCGACCCGTTCGCCGCGTACCCCCTCGTCCTGCACCCCCTCGGCGGCGCGGTCATCGGCAAGGCCACCGACCTGCACGGCCGCCTGCACGGCCACCCCGGCCTCTACTGCCTCGACTCGGCCCTGATGCCCGGCTCCACCGCGGGCGTCAACCCGACCCTGACCATCGCGGCCGTCGTCGAACACTGCCTCGACAACATCATGGGCGACTTCACCGACCGACAGCCGACCGACCACGACCAAGACCTTGAGTTCGTCGCCGACGAGTGAAGCGCGCTGGTATCGGCCATCCGGTGCTCCGGATGGCCACCTGCGCCTGCGGGTTGACCGGCAGACCGACGGGGCGACACCGTGGGCGACAGGCCGGGATCGCGACCTGCCGCCCACGGGCATCCCGCTGGTCGACCCGCGCTGCCCACTCCGCACAGCCTCCCGCCGCGGCCGTGCCGAGGCGCGCGGCGTGGGAACGGTAGTGGGACGGGGGCGATTCAGGTGGCAACAGCCTCGGGCTGTCGGAGAACCTCACGCTCAGGCCGGGGGCTTCTGCTGCCCCAGCTCCGAGAGCATCCGCCGCAGCCGTGGCGCCGGGCGGCGCACGCCCACCGCCACCACGGCCTCGTCGCCCCAGGCGAGTACCCCGTCGCCGCCTCCCGCGTCCTCCAGCACCCGCGGTGCGCCACCGGGCGGCAGCCTGCCGACAGCTTTGAGCGGGGTGCCCGCGACGTCCGTCCAGAAGTAGTCGTCGACGATCGGGGCGTCGATCGGCAGGCCGAGGATCGAGGCCGCCGCGACACGGCCCTGGGTCACGGCGTTCGCCCAGAACGGTCGCCTCCTGGCGCTCCCGCCCTGCGCGTGGCAGGTGACGTCCCCCGCGCCCCAGACGTGCGGGACCGCTGTCCGGGCCGCGCGGTCCACGAGCACCCCGTGCGCGGTCACCGCTGCGCTCGTGCCCAGCCAGCCGGTCTCCGGCAGGTCCCCGACGCAACTGACCACCACGTCGGCGTGCAGGACGGTTCCGTCGTCGAGTTCCACCCCGCTCACGGGGTCCGCGTGCAGGCGCACCGCGGATCGCCGGAACCCGATGCCGATCGCCGCGGCGCGTGCGACGAGGAGGTCGGCGAGGTACGGGCCGAGGTGGCGCCGCAGGGGTGCCTCCACGTCGACCACCGTGACCTCGGCACCGGCCCTGGCGGCAGCGGTGGCGACCTCCATCCCGAGGAAGCCCCCGCCGACGACGATCACGCGGGCCGCGGTTGTCAACCGCTCCCGCAGCCGTCGTGCGTCGGCGAGTGTGCGCAGCACCGCCTCGCCGCGCTGTCCCGGTGCCGCGATGCGCCTGGCTCGCGCGCCGGATGCGACGACGAGGGCGTCGTAGTGGTGCCGTTCCCCGTCCTCGGCGATGACGACCCGGGCGGAGGGGTCCAGTCCCACGGCCGCCCCGCGGACGTGCTCGACGTCGAGGCCCCGGTGGTCCATGCCGACGGTCGCGTCGTTGCCCGGGTCCGCGAGCACGGCCTTCGACAGCGGCGGGCGGTTCGTGCCGTCCTCGGGGTCGAGCAGGGTGATCCGGCCCTCGTAGCCCCGGCCGCGGAGTTCTCGCATGGTGGTGGCGCCCGCCGTCGAGCCGCCGACCACCACGACGTGGCGGACGCTCATCCCTGCCGCAGCGCCGCGACCGGGCAGGCGTCGACCGCGCGTCGGGCGGTGGCCTCCAGGTCCGCGGGCACGTCGACGCCCTCGAAGTGGTGGACCAGGTCCCCCGCGTCGTCGAGGTCGAAGACGTCGGGCGCCTGGTCGACGCAGAGCCCGTGGCCCTCGCACCGGCCGTAGTCGGCGATGATCTCCATGCTCGTCCTCTCCTAGGCGGCGACCAGGCGCAGCGGCAGCCGGTCGAGCTTGTGGATGATGTTGTTGAGCCCCCACACCGGCTCTCCGACGACCTCGATCCGGTCGACCCGGTCGAGCAGCGACCGCAGGATCGCCTGGGTCTCCAGGCGCGCCAGCCCCTGGCCCGCGCACCCGTGCGCGCCCTGGCCGAAGCCGAGCTGCGCGGTGGCGTCGCGGGTGATGTCGAACGCGGTGGGGTCGTCCCAGACGCGCTCGTCGCGGTTGGCGGAGGCGTAGACCACGATGACCCGCGACCCCGCGGGGAGGTCCGTCTCGCCCACCGACGCGTCGGTCCGGACGTACCGGGCGAACGCCCGCAGCGGCGACTCGACCCGGACGACCTCGTTGACCGCGTTGGGCACCAGCGACCGGTCGGCCTTCAGCGCCGCCCACTGCCGCGGGTCGCGACCGAGCAGCAGCAACGCGCTCGCGATGGCGCTGATGGTCGTGTCCAGGGAGGGCGCCAGGTAGTCGATCATGAGGGCGGGGCACTCGCCGTGCCGCATCTCGCCCCGGTCGGCCTTCTCCAGCAGGTCCGCCCCCATCGAACCGGGGAGCGCCGCGCGTCGGCGCACGACCGAGCGCGCGAACCGCATCATGGCGATCGCCCGCGGCGCGGCGCGCACCGTGCGCGCGTTGGGCGGACCGAGGGTGTCGAAGGTCGCCGCCGCCCAGCGGAGCAGGTGCTCGCGGCCGTCCGCGGGCCACCCGATCAGGTCGGGGACGAAGGAGGTGGGCAGCGCCTCGGCGATGTCGGCGACCCCGTCGACGAGGCCGCGGCGGACCGCCGCCGCCACCACGTCGTCGGCGCGGCGCTGCACCTCCTCGCGCATCGAGCGCAGGGACTTCGGGGTCAGGCGCGCGGCCAGCGCGGTGCGCCTGCGTTCGTGCTCCGCGCCGTCGCTGTTGAGCGTCGTCCCCCGGCTCAGCCTGTTGACCACCGGGTTGAGCCCGACCCCGTGCCCGGAGCGGAACGTCGAGTCGTCGAGGAGCACCTGCCTGCACGCGGCGTGGTGGACGACGGCGTAGGCGCCCTGCTTCGGCACGCGCACGACCGGCCCCAACTCCCGCATGCGCGCGTAGTGGGGGTAGGGGTCGAGGATCGCGCTCCGCGCGTAGATGTCCGGGCGGTAGACGGGTGCGGTGCTGCTCATGCGGGTGCCTCGGTTCGCGGCGGGAGGAGGGACGAGGCCGTCGAGACGAGGGTGGAGACCTCGTCGCCGGAGGCCAGCACCGAGCGGTCGGGGCGGACGAGTGCGGCAACACAGCGTCCCGCGCGCAACCAGTCGGACAGCTCGGGGTGGTCGCCCGCTTCCACGACGGTGACCCCGCGCGCGACCAGCTCCCGCAGGCACGACGGGGACGGCGCGCGCAGGGTGACCAGCGCCCACCCGGGGCCGATCCGCTCGTCGAGCGCGGGGCGGCCGTCGAGGGCGTTGGGGCACAGCCGACCGGCGAGGCGGTCGCGGCGGTCCGCCCGGGTCAGGGCGGACGCGCGCAGGGGCGGTGTGGCGCTGTCGACGGCCTGCCTGACCAGCAGGGGGATGCGGCCGAGCACCGGGACGAGCAGGCGGCGCACCGCGTCGCCGACCCGGCCGCCGCTGCACATGAGCAGGCCCACCTGCCGCGCCAGCAAGATCGACGCGCGCGCGTGGGGGAGCCGTTCGGCCTGGTAGGAGTCGAGCACGTCGGCCCCCAGGGTGCCGTCGAGGAACCCGGCCACCTTCCACGCCAGGTTGTCGGCGTCGCGGACCCCCGCGCCGAGGCCCTGCCCGATGAACGGCGGCGTCACGTGCGCGGCGTCGCCGAGGAGGAAGACCCGTCCCGAGCGCCACCGGTCGGCCACCGCGGCGCGGAAGGTGTACTCGGTGGAGCGCACCAGGCGCAGGTCGTCCAGGGCGACACCGCGCAGCCACGGCCGCAGCAGCGGCTCGACCGAGGGCAGCGACCCGAAGTCGGCTGCCGTCTCGCCGTCGAGCAGCTTGAACTCCCAGCGGTGGCGGGTCGCGCCCACCCGCATGTAGGTGGCGGCGCGCGTGCTGTCGCACACCTGGTGGACACCGTCCCACTGGCGCAGGTCGGCCTCGGTCTCGACGTCCATGACCAGCCAGCGCTGCTCGAAGCCCAGGTCGACCATCCGCGCACCGATCGACTGCCGCACCCGGCTGTTGGCGCCGTCGCAGCCGAGGACGAAGGCCGCCTCGACCTCGTGCGGCTCACCGGTGCGGACGTCGCGGTGGCGGACGCGGACGCGACCGCTGCCGACCTGCTCGACCCCGGTCACCTCGTGTCCCCCGAGGAAGGTGACGGCTTCGTGGGCGAGCAGCCGGGCGCGCAGCACGGCGTCCAGGGCGGGCTGGTCGAACATGTTCGCCCGCGGGTACCCGTTCACGGGGGACACGCCGTCGCGGGAGAACTCCGCCAGCACCGACAGCGCGGCGTCGACCAGGCGCAGGCCGCCACCGGGTCGCGTCAGCCCGGCGAGCTCGGCTCCGAGCCCCAGGCGGGCCAGCGCCCGGTACACCTCGTCGTCGAGGTGGACCGCGCGCGGCTGCGGGTACACCCGCTCCCACCGGTCGAGCACGACGCAGGGCACGCCGCGGGCTGCGAGGCCGAGCGCGGCGCACGACCCGGTGGGGCCCGCACCGACGACGACCACGGGAAGCGACCTGACCGGCACGGTCACACCACCCCCGCCAGGAGCGCGATGACAACCGCGAGCAGAGCGGCGACGACGAGGGCGGGCACGGTCGCCGCGGGCGGGTCACCGGCGCGCAGGTGGCAGACGACCGCGCCGACCATCATGGCGGTGAGCCCGACGGCGGCCGCCACCCCGATCGGCGCGGCGAACAGCCCCACTGCGAGACCGGCGACACCGGCCAGTTCGAGGGCGCCGAGGACGCGGAAGGCGCGCACCGAGAAGCCGAGGTGCGCGGCGCGGGCGCGCATGGCGGGCACGGCCGCGAGCTTCAGCCCGCCCGTCACCGCAGGCAGCAGGCCGGTGATGCCCACCGCCACGAGCGAAGCGGTCACGACAGCTCCCGCACCCGTGAGCGGACCGCGAAGCGGCCGAGCACCGACTCCGCGGCGGCGCGAGCGTCGGGGGCGGTGTCGCCGCCGTCCACCACGACGCTGACCACCACGTCGCCGTCCACGACGTCCGCCGAGACGTCGTGGACCCCGTCCACGTCCCGCAGTCGCTGCGCGAGGACCTCCTGCGCGGCTCGGGCGCGGAGGCCGAGCTTGTGGGGTTTCCCGATGTCGGTGAGGGGCAGTGCGTCGAGGACGGTGACGCGGCGCGGTGCCGCTGCCCGTTCGGCGACGCGGCCGGACGCCCACTCCAGGATCTCCTCCGGGCCGACCGCCGCGCCCGCCGCGACCGTCACGAAGGCCACCGGGACCTCGCCCGCGTGCTCGTCGGGCTCGCCGACGACGCTCGCGCCGGTGACGTCGGGGTGGGCGAGCAGCACGTCCTCCACGGCGGCGGGGTCGATGTTGTGCCCACCGCGGATGATGAGGTCCTTGGCCCGGCCCGCGAGGTGGACGAAGCCGTCCTCGTCGACGCTCCCGAGGTCGCCGGTGTCGAGCCACCCGTCGACCAGCTTCCCCTGACCGTCGAGCACGAGACCGCCCTCGTCGCGCCCCACCACGTACCCGCCGAAGACCGTGGGGCCCGCGATCGCCAGGACACCCCTGCCGCCGGGGGGCAGGTCGGTCCAGGAGCCGTCGTCCTCGACCTGCACGGCCTTGACCCGCTGGTACGGCAGGCGTTGCCCGACCGACCCCGGTCGGCGGGCGTCGACGAAGCCGCGCACGCTCGCGCACGTCGCCTCGGTGAGCCCGTAGCCCTCCAGCAGCGGCACACCGGTGTGCCGCTCGAAGCCGGTGCGCACGGCGTCGGGCAGGGCCGCCGCGCCGACCACGGCGCACACCATGCTGTCGATCCTGGCGTCGACGGGCACCTGCGCGAGCACGGCGTAGACGGTGGGGACAGCGCTCATCGTGCTGATCCGGTGGTGCTCGACCACCTGCCAGAAGCAGCCGTAGAGGTCGACGTCGCGGTAGCCGAGGGGACCCGCCCAGATCGCGGTCTGGGCCTTGAACATCGGCGCCAGCAGGGTCACGACCAAGGCGTTGACGTGGAACAGCGGCAGCGCCGCGAAGATGCGCGCGTCCTCGTCGAGCAGGTCGTTGGCCGCCAGCATCCACGCGTCGACGACCTCGTTGCGGTGGGTGTGGGCCGCGAGCTTGGGCAGGCCGGTGGTGCCGCCGGTGTGGAAGATCGCGGCGAGGTCGGTCGCCGCGGGAGGGCGCCCGGCGAAGTGGTCGTCCGGCCGGTCGGCGGCGAAGTCGTGCAGGTGCTCCACCACCACCCCCGGCAGTCGAAGCTCCGGCGCCCGGCCGCGGGCGGCGGTGGGCCGCACGACGAGCACGGTGTCGACGTCGCCGGAGGCGGCCAGGGACGTGGCGGTCTCCCACACCGCCGGGTCGAGTTCCGGGCCCGCGGCGATGAGCGTCCGCGATCCCGACCGGCGGATCAGTTGCGACACGTGCTCAGCCGTGAGAGCACCGTTCACCGGCGCGGCGATCCCCGCGAGCTGGGCCGCCAGGACGGCCGGGATGAGTTCCGCGCAGTTCGGCGCCATGAGGGTGACGGCATCGGTTCGGCGGACACCGAGCGCGTGCAGCGCGTTGGCGTAGCGGTGGACGTCCCGCAGGACGTCGGCGAAGGTGCGCTCCACGGCGTCGCGCCACCGCGCGGCGTCCGGCATGACGACCAGGGCGGTCTTGTCGCCCCGCTGCTGCACGGCGTGCCGCAGGAGGTCGTAGGTCGTGGCCGGGAGGCCCCTGTCCGCCAGCGGGACCTCCTCGACGGCGGCGAGGTCGTCCGGCGCGCGGTAGGTCGGCCACCACGCCTGCCCGGTGGCGTTCGCCGCGCTCACGCGGTCCACCGGACCGAGGTGTGCTGGGCGCCGAGGTCGATGGCGCCGTCGTCGGTGGCGATGGCGGCCTCCACGAGGTCGCCGTCCTGGAGGTAGCGAGGGTTCTTCGCCTGCTTGCCGAGGAAGATCCGCCACTTGAGGGCGGGCGGGAGCAGTGCCCCGATCAGCTCGACGGGCTTCGGCGGGGCGCTGAGGGCGGTGCCCGCCGGGGTGCCGGTGAGCACGAGGTCGCCCGGCGAGAGGTCCTGGAACCGGGTCAGCTCGCGCAACGCCGCGAGCGGTCGGTGGATCATGTCCGCCGCGAGCTCGTCCTGGCGGATCTCCCCGTTGACCCACAGGCGCAGCCGCAGCTCGGCGAACCGCTCGAACTCCCCGTCCTCCAGGAGGACGAGCGCCGGGCCCACGGGGGTGAAGGTGCGGTAGGACTTCGACTCGTAGAACTGCGTCTTGGGCAGTTGCAGGTCGCGCGCCGACACGTCGTTGGTGACCACCAGCGCGGCGACGACGTCGGGCAGGTCGGTCTCGGTGATCGTGGTGCCCACGGGCACGTCGCGGCCGATCACCAAGCCGATCTCCACCTCGTGGTCGAGGAGGGTCACGTGGGCCGGTCGGACGATGTCGTCGTGGGGGCCGCTGAGGGACCCGGACGACTTGCGGAAGAACGTCAGCGGCACGGCGGCCGGGTTCATGCCCGCGTCCTCGGCGTGGGAGGCGTAGTTGGCCATCTGGGCCACGACCCGGCACGGGGCGGTGACGGGCGCGATCAGCGCGAGCCGCTCGACCGGGACGGGGTCGGGGGCCTGGCGGGCCGCCAGCACGGCAGCGCGGTCGGCCAGGAGCCCGGCGGTCGTCGTGGCGTCGGTGGCGATGCGCACCGCGCCGTCGGTTCGCCGCAGCCACCAGGCGTCGGCGGTGCGCAGGACGGGCAGGCTCATGAGCGGGCTACTTTCAGCAGGCCGAGGAGGCGGGACAGGTCGAATTCGTTGTCGGAGCGGAGCGCGCCGGGCATCGACAGCGCTTCGCGCAGGGACTCCCGGCCCGGTGCCACGCCGAGGAAGTCCGCGGTGGCGGGCGGGCCCCACTGGGCGAGTCCGCTCGCGGTCATCTCGGCCCAGCCCGGCTCCAGGGAGGAGTCGAACCGGTCGCCGTCGGTGAAGTGCTCGACCAGGAAACCGTCGGGGTCCCGCCAGTAGTCGAAGATCTGGCTCCCCTGGATGTGGCGGCCGATGCCCCACGAGTGCCGGTACCCGAGCGCGCGCAGGTGCTCGCCGCCCGCGGCGAGGGCGTCGAGGTCCGCGACCTGGTACGCCGAGTGCACGTAGCGGCTGCGGGGCCCCAGGGTCATCGCGAGGGTGTGGTGGTCGACCGGCGTGCTGCCCTGGTCGCACCGGATGAAGCTCATGGTGGGCCCGCGGTCGCGCTGGCCGGGGAAGTGGAGGAAGTCCGAGACGATCAGCCCCAGGTGGTCGAGGTACCAGTCCAGGGACGCCAGGTAGCGGTCCGATTGCAGCACGACGTGGCCGAGGCGTTCCACGACCGCGGGTGCCCGGGGCGGTCGCTGCGTGGCGTTGACCCGGCGGACCTCGCCGCCGGTGTTGTGGACGTGCGCGGGCTGGACCTCCAGGGCCGGGTGCTCGATCGTGTCGGCCACGACCCGCACCAGGGCGCCCGCGGGCTCGCGCACGTCGACGCCGACACCCCCGAGGTGCTCGGGCAGGCGGCGCGCGGTGACGCCGAGGTGGTCGGCGAGGCGGAGGACGTCGGTGGCCGCGGCGGCCGTGAACGCCGGGCCGACGAAGCGGGAGCGGCGGCCCTTGCGGACGATCACGCACGGCGAGCCCGGCAGCGCGCCGCGCAGGTCGAGTTCGGTGGCGGACCGGTACGCCACGGTGAACCCGAAGGCGCGGGCGAAGACCTCCGCCGCGGCCAGGTCGGGCTTCTCGAACTCGAGCCAGGCGATGTCGTGCACCTTGACGACCGGGTTCCGCGACCGCCCCGGGTGTTCGCCGGGCCGCCCGCCCTGCTCGCTGTGCAGGCCGCGGTGGCTGTCGTCGTGCACCAGCATCTGATGAACTCCTTCAAAACTGATGATTTCACCAGTTTATGTGATGACACTCCAAGAGACAAGACGTCCGGGGTCCGCGACCGCGCCCGGATACGCTGCGGGAACCACAACCACGCGAGGGGGGACCTGGATGGCAGGCGCGGACTCGACGACGGAGACCGGGCGCGTCGACCGCCGCAAGGTCCGCACCCGCCGGGCCCTGATCGAGGCCGCGAAGCGGTTGATCACCGAGGGCCGGTCGTCGACGGCGAGCATCCAGCAGATCACCGACACCGCCGACATCGGCTTCGGCTCGTTCTACAACCACTTCAGCAGCAAGGAAGAGCTGTTCCACGCGGCGACCGCCGCGGTGCTGGAAGAGTGGGCCCAGCTCATCGAGGACGCGACGAAGGACGTGGGCGACCCCGCCGAGAGGTTCGCGACGTCGTTCCGGATCTCCGCCCGACTCGCGTGGACCCACCCCGCCCTCGCCGACGTCCTCAACCGGTTCGGGCTCGACCTCCTGGAGCTGCAGGACGGACTCGGACCCCGGGCCATGCGCGACATCCAGGACGCCGTGGCCGCCGGTCGCTTCACCGTCTCCAGCCTCCCCCTCGCGCTCAGCACGGTGGGGGGCGCGCTCCTGGGGTTCCTGCGCCTGAAGACGTCCCACCCCGCCCTGGTGGACCCGAGTGCCGTCGAGGACCTCGCGCGGCAGATGCTGCAGATGCTGGGGATCTCCCCGGAGGAAGCGGTTCGCATCTGCGCGGCGCCGCTCCCCGAACTCCCCACCACCACATCGCGCTAGACCGCCGCTCGACCCGCACCGGGGATCTTCTCGGTACCCTCGTGTTCTCATCGTCGCGTTCAGGGGGCGTGGTGTCGGGCGATCCGGGGTCCAAGAACCACGTGGGGGGAAACCACCACGGGAACATCGTGCAGGCGCGCGACATCCAGGGCGGCGTGCACTTCCACCACGTCGCGACCGCGGACGTGCCCCACCAGGTGCCCCTGGCTCCCGCCCGGTTCGTCAACCGGTCCGCGGAGTTGGCGGCGGTCGGTGGGGCCTTGGGCGCGGGGGAGGGGCGCGGGTCGCGGATCACCGTGGTGACCGGGCTGCCTGGGGCAGGCAAGTCGGCGCTGGCCAGGCGGTTGGTGGAGTTGAACCGGGGCGCGTACCCGGGTGGCGAGCTGTACGTCGACTTCGGGGCCGTGGCGGTCGCCGACCACCAGGAAGCGGTGGGCGACGCGCTGGGCTCGTGCTTGTTGGCGCTGGGGGTGTCCCCGCAGCTGGTCCCGGCCTCGCCTGCCGATCGGGCCGGGCTGTTCCGGTCGAAGACCGCGGCCTCGCCGGTGCTGGTCGTGTTGGACGACGTGGCCGAGCCCGGGCAGGTGCCCGCGTTCCGGCCGCAGGCCCCGGGCAGCGCGGTCCTGGTCACGAGCAACGCGCAGTTGACCGAGCTGCGGTTGGACGGGGCGGACGTGGTCGAGGTGGGGCCGTTGGACGAGGCCGCGGGCACGCACATGCTGCGGGAGCTGTGCGGCGCCCGGGCGGCGGGGGACGAATCCGACCTGGCCGCGCTGGTGCGGGAGTGCGGCGGGCTGCCGGTCGCGCTGCGGGTGGTCGCTGCTCGGCTGGTGGGGCGGCGCTCCCTGACGGTGCGGGCGCTGGTCGAGGAGATCGCGGACACCCGCCGGGGCGCGGGGGCGTTCCGGGTCAGGGGCGAGGACAGGGTGAGCGCGGTGTTCGCCGTCGCGTACCGCAAGCTCCCCGGGGACGCCGCTCGGCTCTACCGGCTGCTGGGGGCGTCGCCGGTCGCGGACTTCACGGTGGAGCTCGCCGCCGCTGTGCTCGACATCGATGCGGGCGGTTGCGCGGACCTGGTGGACGTGGTGGTCGAGGCCGGGTTGCTCCAAGAGGTGACCGGGGGTCGTTACCGCTTCCACGGGCTGGTGCGCAGGCACGCGGCGAGCGAGGCGGCGGCCGACCCGGCGGAGCTGGAGGCCGGGGTCCGGCGGGCCGTGGGGTTCCTGCTGGTGTCGGCGGCGTTCGGCGACCTGGCGATCCTCGGCCCCGGTCGGTACCGGTGCACCCCGCACGACCAGGTGCTGACCGGCCGGGAGGACCCGTTCTCCGGTGACAAGGCCGCGGCGCTGGAGTGGATGGACGTCGAGCGGCCGAACCTCGCCGCCGGGGTCCGCACCGCGCTGGAGCAGGGCTGGTACGACCAGGCGTGGCAGTTGGCGGAGTCGGCCACCGCCCTGTACGCCAACCGCCGGTACCTGGTCGACTGGACCGAGACCAGCGAACTCGGCTCGCGGGCGGCGCGGCTCGCGGGCAACGCCGAGGCGGAAGCCCGGCTGCGCAGCTTCGCGTCGCGGGCGTGGATCGACCTCGGGGACACCGCGCGCGCTCGGGCGGAACTCGACGAGGCATTCCCGCTGCTGGCGGGCACCGGGGACACCCGGTTGGTGGCGTCGGTGCACGAGATGGACGGTCGCCACCACGAGGCGGTCGGGGACCACGCGCGGGCGCTGGCGGCTTTCCAGCGGTCGTTGGACCTGTTCACCAGCGTGGACGACCTGCGCGGTGCCGCGTCGCTGACCTACTTCATCGGGTGCGCCCGGTTCGCCCTGGGTGACCTGGCCGACGCCCAGGCGACCCTGGGGCGTGCGGCGGAGCTGTTGCGCGAGGTCCGGGACTCGAAGATGGAGGGCCGGGCGTTGATCACCATCGGCAGGGTGCACGAAGCCCTCGGCGATGACGGTGGGGCTGCGGCGGCGTTCGACCGAGCCGTGGACGTGCTGGTCGCGGGCAACGACCTGTTCCACGAGTCCTGGGCGCGCGAAGCCGCCGCGGACCTCGCGGAGCGCCGGGGTGACGTGGCGGCGGCTCGCCTCCACATCACCCGCATGGTGGAGATCCAGGTCCGACTCGGCGGCGACCGGGTCGACGAGTTCACAAGCCGGTTGGCTGCCCTGGGCTGACCCGCAGGCCCAGCCGGTCCCGGCGGGCGCCGGTGTCGGCGGTGTGCTCGCCGTCGGCGAGGCGCCCGGCCAGCAGCAGGTGGTGGACGACCGGGCCGATCACGGACACAGCAGCGGTCGACGTCGCGCGGACGAGCTGCCCGCCGCGGACCACCACCACCGCCCCACCCGCAACAGCGGCTGCGGCGATGCGCGCACCGGGGTACGCGGCGAGCGCCGACGAGGCCCAAGCGACCGCCTGGGCCTCGTCCGCCGGGTCCTCGCGGCAGAGGATCGACGCCTTCTGCGTCAAGCGCAGGTCGCTCGCGCCCTCCTCGACCGCCAGGTGCCACCCCTCCCGGGGCGGCTGGGCCTGCGCAGGTCTGCGCTCCACCGAGATGTCGTTCCCGGCCGCGGCGGTCCGGACCCGCAAAGCGGCGGCGAGCCGGTGGGCCACGGGAGCGGGGTCGGGTGCGCGGTGCAGGACGGGAGGTCGGCTCGGGGCGGTCTCCAGCAACCGGTAGACGAGGTCCTGCAGGCGCTCGTGGGCACCGCCCTGGTTGGCGAACACCCGCTCGGCGAGAGCCCGGTGGTCTTCCGGCGGGAGGGCGTTGTCGATCTGCGTGCGCAGGTCCGCGGTGGCGTCGAGCCGCGGGGTGAGGTGTTGCAGGTCCGCCACCGGGGTCCCGGGCTCGATCTCCGCGGACAGGTCGGTCAGCAGCAGTGGTTTGCCCAGTCCGGCGGCGTAGAGGCTGAGCGAGCCGTGGTCGGTGACCACCACGTCAGCCGCGACCAGCGCGGCGTGCCACCCGGAGTCCGGGGGGAGCAGCAGCATGCCCGCGTCGAGTTCGTCGGCGAACAGGACCTCCAGGTCGCGTCCGCCGTGCGCGGCCCACAGGTTCGGGTGCGCCACCAGGCACACCCTGTACCGGTCGTAGGGCAACTCGGCCAGCAGCCGCATGGGCAGTTCGGGCCGCCTGCCCACCGCCGCGTCCACACCCCAGGTGGAGGCGACCACCACCAACCGCTCGTCCCCCACTCCGAGGCGGCGCCGGTACCGGGCGCGCAGCGGCAGGCTCGCGACCAGCCGGTCGAACGTCGTGTCCCCGGTGACCACCAGGTGTCCGGCCGCCTCCGGGCACTCGGCGAGCAGTTGCGCCACCTGGTCGGGATGGGACAGGACGACGTGGACCCGCCCCTCGCGCAGGACGGCCACCGGTGGCAGCCCGGCCAGCTCGCCGTCGACGAACCGCTTGTTGAAACCCACCCCGTGCGGGAGCAGGACCACCGGCCCCCTCGTCGTGGTGAAGTCGATGTGCTCGCTGGCGGTGAGCAGGAGTCGGTACTCCTGCTCCGGCAGAGCCGACCAGGGGACGATCCGCGTGACGCCTGCTCCGCGCAGCAGCCGCTCGACCCCGTCGCGGAAGCGGGAGGTGTCGCTGAGCGCGTAGACGAATCCGAATCGCGGGTCGGAGCGGAAGAGGTCCTGGACCTCCAGCAGCCGGTGCACCGTGTTCTGGTTGTGGCAGGCGAGTGCGATCACGAACCGGGGCCGGAAGGTGCGCCCGTCGCCTCGGTGGTCAGCGGACACAGACCTGCCCGTCAGGCGTCAGCGGCATCGTGGACCCGGACACCGGTGCAGTTTATGCCGGGTCCTGGAGGTCAGGCGGGCGTGTCGGACAAGACATTGCCGTGTTCTCGACGTGCGGCCGGTCGCGATGTGACAGCCTTGCGTGGTGACGGCCGTTCGGGGGGAACGTCGCCGGGCCGAGCTGACCGCCGTGGGGACGGGTTGTGACGGAGTCGTGCGGGGGCACCGGAGTCGAGGGTGGGGTCGTGCCGCCACGCGTTGACCCCCTTCCCGGCAGGCTGACCGGCTCATGACGCGCAGGCGCGGCGGCTCGTCCCACCACGGCGGGTCGAGCGGCCCGAGCACGTCGAGCCCGGGCGGCTCCGGTGGCGCAGGCGGCGCGTCGGGCACGGGGATGGACCCCGACGCCCTGGACTCCGTGGGCAGCCGCTTCTCCGGCCGGGCGGATCAGATCCGCGGTGGCATCGGCGGCAGGCTGAACATCAGCGCGTCGTCGCAGAGCGCGGGTGTGTTCGGCCAAGTCGCGATGGCCAAGGCCGACGAAGCCGTCCGCACCGCCCGCGAAGGCGTGGCCCGCGCGGCCACCTCGGCGGAGAGCAGCGGCCAGAAGGTCAAGGACACCGCCCAGGCAGCCCGGAGCACCGACCAGTCGAACGCGTCCAACCTCCGCCAGTCGGGCGACAGCCTGGGCAAGTCCGCTCCCCGCCCGTCAGGGAGCACGAGCACCGCCGCTCCCCGCGCCTCCGGAACGCCTGCGTCCGCACCGTCCCGTGCACCGACCACCGCGACCTCGCCCCCGCGCTCCGACACCCCCGGAACTCGTCCCCACCCATCGCGCTCGCCGAGCGTGTCCGACGGCGCGAGCGCTCCGCGTTCGGGGGCACCGGGGACGCCCGCGCGTCCGCCGGGGCCGCCGACCACACCGGATGACCGGAGCGCTCCGGCCGCACGTCCAGGTGCACCCGTGCGTCCGTCTGGTTCGCCCCCTGCTCCCGTGCCTGCGCCGGGAGCGCCTGCGAGGCCCACCCCACAGCCGACGCCCGCCCCGCCCCCCGGCCCCGGCCCGGCAGGGTCCCGACCGGCGTCGGGGCCGCCCACCGGACGCCCGGGTGGGCCGCCTGCCACGTCCGGGCAGGGGGCACCACCTCAGCAGGCACCCGGCAGGCAGAACCTGCCTCCGCAGGGACCCGGCTCGTCCGGGCAGGGCCCCAGCACCCCGTCCCAGGGACAAGGACCGCCGCGAGCAGGCCAGGTCCCGCCCCGGCAAGCGCACGGCGCACCGCAGGCGGGTCAGCAGGGGGCGCCGCGCCCGGCGAACGTGCCACCGCGGTCGGATCGGCAGAGCCCGGCGCACGGTTCGGCGCAGTCAGACCGCGCCCAGCCCCACCAGGGGCAGCCGCGGCGACCGGGACCAGATCAGCCGCAGGGGGGTCTCCCGCGACCTGGGCCCCGTGTGCCCGAGGCGGGCACCCCGGGCGACCACCTGCGGCAGGCGGCAGGCAGACCGCCCCAGCCCGGCCACGGTTCGCCTCAGCCCGGCCACGGTTCGCCTCAGCCTGGCCACGGTTCGCCTCAGCCGGACCACGGCGGGCCGCCGCGGGGCGGCGGTCCCGCGCCGCAGGGCCCACGCCCCCCGGACTCGTCCCGACCGCACCATGTCCCGCCCCGAGGGGGTGACGCTGCGCCGCAGGACCGTGGTCAGCCACCGCCGGGCCACCGCCCGCCGCCGGGCGCGGGATCGACCCCCCAGGGACCACCGCCCGGTTCGCCACGACCGGGCAGCGGTCCGCTGCCGGGTGAGCACGGGCAGCCGCGGCCCGGCCCGGCCGCCGCGCGACCTCGTGACGACGGCCTGACCGGCCCCCACCGGGACCACACGCCGGTGCGGCGGGAGCGGACCGTGCCGGACCCGGGGGCCGAACCGCGCCGTCCGGACCACCCCGGGCGACCGGAGCAGGCGCAGGACCGGCGCGACCGCACCGACTCCGCGCACCGCGCCGACCCGGACACCCCCGACGAGCCGCGCACCGGCGGCGACCCGAACCGGAGCCAGGACCAGGACACAGCCCAGGACCGGCACTCCGATCAAGACCCGACCGCCGATCACGGGAGGGTTCAGGACGGGGCTGAGCCGGATCGGGCGACCGACCCGGGGCCCACGCCTGACGAGCGCAGGGCCGCCGCGGACGCGCAGGACGCCGACGACGCCACCCACACCTTCCTGATGGTGTGCACGGAGTACAGCCCGGAGAAGGGCGGCGTCGTGGTCTTCAACCGGGCGCTCGCCGAGGCGCTGGCCGACGCCGGGCACAACGTGGTCGTGCGCATCGGCGAGGACGCCTCCCGCTACGCGGACGCCCAGCGGCCCAACCTGCGGATCATCGGTCCACGGGACCCGTCTGCCTCACCCGATTCGCGCACACTGCTCGGAACCGCGGACGATCCCGACGACATGCCCGACGACGTCGATTTTGTCATCGGGCACACGCGCTTCTCCGGCCCGGACGCCGCGGCGACCCGCGACGCCAGGTACCCGGACGCGAAGCTGGTCCACTTCGTCCACATGGTGCCCGAAGCCCTCGGCCGGGTGAAGGCGGACGACGATCCGGACGACCGGGCCGCGGGCATCGTGAACCACGCCATCGAGCGCGACCTGGTGGCGGGGGCGGACCTCGCGGTCGGCGTCGGACCGGCCATCGCCGAGAACGTGCGGGAGATGGTCGAGCAGGCCAGGGCGGCGGGAGCGCCGGTGGCGACGAAGGGGGTGCACGAGCTGATCCCCGGGATGGAGTTCGTGGACCGCAGACCGCGCTCCATCGAGGGGCGTGAGATGAAGGTGCTCCTCTTCGGCCGAGCCGATGTCGGTCAGAAGGGCGCCAAGGAGGCAGCGCGAGTGGTCTCCATGTTGCAGGCCGCAGGGCGCCCCGTTCGGCTGACCGTACGCGGTGTGCCCGAAGCGCAGGTGAGGAGGCAGCAGGCCATGCTCGCCAACATCGCCCGAGCCGATGTCGAGGTGCGCCCGTTCACGACGGACCGCTCCGACCTCCACACCGACTTGGACGATGCCGACGTGATGGTCATGACCTCGCGCGCCGAGGGCTTCGGGCTCACCGCCCAGGAGGCCGCCGGAGCGGGGGTGCCCGTCGTGGTCCCGTCCGGCAGTGGCTTCGGCCGCTGGCTCGGCGACGGGTTCTCGGCGGACAACACCGGGCCGAGCATCGTCGAACAGGGCTTCGAGGACCGAGTGCCGGAGGACCGCTGGTTTGAGGCGCTGAAGAACGTGGCGGACAATTACGACGATGCGCAGGACCGCGCCCTGGCGTTGCAGCAGGAGTTCAAGGACCGGAATGTCACCTGGTCCGGCACGGTGGAGAAGTTGATCGATGCTCTTGGGAGGCTGTGATGACCGGTGACGAACTCGTGGACCGCTATGCGCGGTTGCGGCGGGCTGCCGCGGCGTTGCTCGAGGTGACCGCGGCTGCTGAGGTGTCTGTGGTGCACCAGGACAAGTTGGATCGTTTGGCGGCGGCACTGGCGGAGTCCGGGTCCTCGAGTGCTACTGCCAGGGAGGTTGTCGATCCCAGCCTGCACCTGTTGTGCTCGCGGGATTACCAGAGCGGTACGCCAGATGGTGCACTGCGCCCGTTTGCAGGCGAGGCACGGCGCGTTCGGGAGGATTTTGCCCTCGATGATGCGACTGAGGACCCACAGGGGGAGTGGCCTGATGTGTGGGACCCGACGTTGACGGAGGTGCAGGCCATGGTGGTGGGGACGTTGTTGCGGGAGTTGGCGGCGCGGTTGGTGGCCACGGGCGATTCCGGTGGTCGGGAGTTGGCGGTCGTGGTGGGGGAGGTGGCCGACGAGGTCCTGGCACCGACGTTCGTCGGGGCGCAGCGATGAGTGGAGTGCGGCCGGTGGTGGTCTACTCCGGGCGCGGCGACCTCGTGCAGCACGGTGCGCACGAGTCCGCGTTGATGGTGCGCGGCGTCGGTCCGGAGCGCGCGGTGCGCATGGTCGTGAACGGCGCGCCGCCGGAGACGGTGCGCGCGGCCCGGCGGTTGCTGTCGCAGGTCGCCGGACGTGCGGTGGAGGTGCGTGCGTACTCGACGGACAAGCAGGCGCAGCGCGAACTGGTCCGCGCGGCGGACCTGGTCATCGTGCCCGCTCACGCGGAGAACGTCGGCTTGACCGCGCTGGACGCGATCGTGGCGGATGTGCCGGTGCTGGTGCCGGACACCTGCGGCGTGGGGAACTTCCTGGCCAGGAGCGGGCGGATCGACCCGCGGTTGGCCGAGCACTCGGTGATCCGGCGTGCCGAGGGGGAGGCGGCGGCGCCGATCGAGCGGTGGGTGGCCGGACTCGCGGCGGTGGTCGACGACCTGCGGGCGGCCCGGCGGCGGGCGGTGCAACTGCGCGAGGCGGTGGTGACCGCGTTGCGGACGCTGCAAAGCGCGGGGCAGTCGGCAGGCGATCTGATCAAGTCCATCATGACCGTGCGCGAGGAGAAGCGATGACCGACGACGACTTGGCGGCGCGGTACGAGACCCTGCGCGCGGCCGCGGCCGATGTGGTCCACCACCAAACGCCGCACTACCCCCCGGTGCCGTACACGGCGGAGCTGGATGAGGTGTACCGGTTGCTGTTGGCCGAGCAGGGTTCGGCCACGCGGGTGGGGTCGCCGGTGGGATCGCTCGATCCGACGCGGTTCAGCCTGGCGTTCACCGACTTCCGGGACGACGGGTCGTCGGCCCCGTACGGGTTGGCGGAGTTGGCGGCTGAACTCCGTGCGGACCTCGCGGGTGATCGCGGTCGCGGGGAGCACCTGCCGGGGGAGCCGGTTCGAGACGTGCACGTGTCGCAGGTGCGGGCGCTGGTGATCGGGCAGTTGCTCCAGGAGTTGGCGGACCGACTCGCTCCGGGGCCCGCCGTCGGCATGGCGCAGGCGGGGCGTGACCTCGCCGAGCTGGCGACCGAGTTCTCCGAGAAGCTGATCAACATGACCTCCATGTGACCTCCACGAGGTCCTGATGGGACCGCGATGACCGGCACGGGATTCGTGGGAGTCGGGTGCTGCCGTCCGGGAGGAAGATCATGTCCATGCGCATCGGGATCATCGGCGGCGCGGCGTACCTCGTCGAGGAGGGACCGGACCGGACCGCGCACGTCGCGGCGGGCGCACCGGTGGACGGACAGGTCGTCACGCTGCCGAACGGGCGGGAGGTCAAGCGGCTGCCGTTGAGCGAGTTCGAGTCCCTGTTCACCACGAGCATCCGCCCGTCGGAAATGGACGTCCTCGCGTTCGACCCGGCAGCGAGCTTCCTGGCGGAGGAAGCCGTCCGGCAGATCCGCGCGGAGATCCCGGACGGGCGCGCGGTGGCCTGCTTCGCGTCGGTGCTGACGGAACCGGCCTCGGGCGACAAGCCGGGCACGGCCCCCCTCGACGTGGTCCCCGGATTCGAGCGCGCGCTCCTCGCGGCCATGCCGCAGGGGTGCCACCGGCTGCTGGTCGACTGCGAGGCCACGGGGCCGCGGATGAAGATCGCGGGCCTCGTCCAGAACGAGGACGGCCACATCGGGTACTGGTCGCCGCCCGCGATGATCGGTCAGTGGTTGCACCGGCAGCGGGTGCGGGACCACCACCCCACCCGGGGTACGTGGTGGCGTGCCCAGTTCGAGGTGCGGCTGGGCGTCCTGGCCAAGATCACCTACCTCGTCGAGCCATTGGAGCTGGTGACCGACGCGGACGTCGAGGCCGCCGCCGCTGAGCTGCGCACGTTCCCCCGCAGCGCGGTCGCCACCCCGGACTGGCTGCTCGCGGCGGCCGTGCGCGGTGAGCAGGTTCGTGCCGCGCGGCAGGTCGAGCCAGAGCCGCCCCGGCCGCCGGAGCTGGTCCGGTTGTTCGACGGCGTGGACGACGCGGGCCGCTCGACCTGGTACCGGCCGGTGCTCGGGGAGCGGGAACGCGAGGCCGTGCTGGCGTACCTGGAGGGCGCGCCGCTCGTGCTGTCCGCCCGCGGCACGACCCGGGACGCGCTGGGCACCGAGGACGTGGTGCCGATGGGCTTCCACACCGACGGCCGGTTCGTCTGGCCGAGCGCGGTGGCCTACTACCTGCGGGCGCACGGGGTGCCGCCGGTGCCGCCGCTGGTGGAGTGGATCAGGGCGGCGCGGTACCGGCTGCCGGGCGGTGTCGCGTCCATCGCGATGGACCGGGCGGTGGCGGCGGCCGTCGGCAGGCCGTGGGACGAGTCCGAAGTGGAGGCCAAGGCGCACCGGGCTGTGGCACCGGTGGAGGCGGTGATCGCCGACAAGCGGATCAACCCCCGGTACTGCAGCCTGTTCGCCGAGCGGGAAGGCGCCTGGTGCCTGGTCCGCGACGGTGACCGGTACCGCGTGCAGTGGTCGTCGGACCGGTCGAGCGCGGTCCGGTTCGACGACGTGCGGCAGGCCGCGGCGTACCTGGCGGGGCAGTTGTCCGCGAACGCCGCCCGGTTCGGACCCGAGCCGGGCGAGCGGGTCCCGGCGTGGCAGTCGCCGCTGGTCGTGCTGTCCGACGACCCGCCGGTGGAGTCGTTCGCCGGTGTCACGCCGGTGGTGGTCGAGGACATCGAGGTGGACCGGTACGGCGAGCCGGACGGCAACCTGGTGTTCGCCGCGGGCACCCCGTTCGACCAGCGCGGCCTGCCCGCCGGGTTCGCCTCCCGGCCCCTGCGCCGGTACCGCCTCACCGGCGGCGCGTGGCAGGTGGCCGCGGTGACCTCGGCGGCGGGCGGCCGCGGTTACGTGCTGCCGCGGCCGATCAGCGAGTACCTGCGCTCCGGGCACCTGGTGGAGGTCACCCGGCCCGACCACCCCGGCCTGCCACCGATCACCGACGCGATGCGCGCCGAGGCGGCCCGGAACCCGGGTGGCTGGGTGTACTGCGCCGACCCGGACGCCGACCCCCGGGTGATCGAGGGCATGCCGCCACCCGTCCTGCTGGGCGGCTACAAGGTCGGCGAGGACGGCCGGTTCACCGGCGAGACCTACCTCAACGAGGACTACCGCCCGAGCCCCCGCCGCCGCGGGTACCCGGAACCGCAGACCTTCTTCGAGCTGGTCCTGGGCTACGCCGCCGCCGGGTGGCTGCCGCACGCGCGCCTGCCGCACGCGTTCCTGCGATCCTCGTTCATCGTGGAACCCGACGGCACGGGCAACCCGCGGATCGGCGTCGACGCCAACGGCACCCGCTTCCTCGCCGTCCACTCCTCCCCCCGCTACGTCCCGCAGGACGCACCGCGGGTGACCCAGGCCGAGGGCCGAGCCCTGGCCCGAACCGCGTCCGGGATCACCGTCGTCGTCAACCCCGGCACCGACTTCGGCACCCGACTCCCCGGCGACGACCTCGCCCGCGCCGCCACCCAACACCCCTGATCGCCGCCGGAGGTCCCGTCGCACCGGAGGTGGGAAGCGGTCCGACCGGGCCACTCCTGTCCGTTGGCGGGTTGAACAGGATGAGTCAGGTCGACCAGCACGGCCGTCTGGCGCTCACACCTGATGGTTGTCCTCAAGCGCAGGGCGCGCACCGAACGGCCGGGGAATCCACCGGACAGGTCGGGCACGTCGTCCCCACTGCCACGGTCACCGCCGCGGGGATGCCGCACACCTCGGAGACCGAGGGCGGTGTCGAGCCGGTCGTGGCCGCGCTGGTGGTCAGCCGTGAGTCAGCGCGGTGGAGACGGCCCAGAGGCGCTCCGCGGTGGCGGGGTCGAGAGCCCATTCCTTGACGCCGTGCGGGTGGTCGGCCATGGCGGCGTCGTCGGGCACGGTGTACGCCTCCTGGGCGTCGTCGAGGTAGTGCCCGCCCGTGCGGGCGAACTGCGGCGCGACCGCGGCGACGACGGTGGTCGCGGCGCCCTGCCCGATCGTCTTGTAGGCGAAGATGCCCGCGGCTTCGGCCGCGTCGAGGGATTGCCTCTGCGCCGGGGTGAAGTTCCGCTGCAACCCGGTCACGACCCCGCCGGGGTTCACCGCGTTCGCGAAGATCCCGTCGGCGGCCCAGCGGCGGGTCGCTTCGACGGCGAACAGCGAGTTCGCGGACTTCGACCGCGCGTACGCGAGCTGCGGGTCGTAGGCCCGGCGGAGGAAGTGCGGGTCGTCGAAGTCGACGCCCGAGCGCATGTGCGCGGTCGAGCTGACCGAGACGATGCGCGCCTCGCCACGGTCAGCGGCCCCGCGGGTGAGCGCGTCGTGCAGGCCGGTGGCCAGCGCGAAGTGGCCGAGGTGGTTCGTCGCGAACTGCAGCTCCCACCCTTCCCGTGTCCGCTCCAAGCCTGCGGTGACGACGCCTGCGTTGGCGACGAGCAGGTGCAGCGGCCCGTCCCAGTCGTCGGTGAAGTGCCGGACGGACGCCTGGTCGGCCAGGTCGAGCGGCGAAACGCGAGTCGCGCCGGTGGTGGCGTCCGCGACCGCTCGACCGGCAGCCGTGTTCCGGACGGCGAGGGTGACCTCGGCGCCTGCGGTCGCGAGGGCGCGGGCCGTTTCGGCGCCGATCCCCGAGGACGCGCCGGTCACGATCGCGCGGACCCCGGAGAGGTCGATGCCGTCCAGCACCTCGTCCGCGGTGCTGGAAGCGGAGAACGGGGTGGTGATGAGGGCACGGGTGGTCATGCTGCGACTGTACAGACTAAACGATTTCTGTCTAGTTAGTTCACCACCGTAGGATCGGCGCATGGTCGCACCCGAGACGTCGAACGTCGGCACCGCGAGCCGTCGGGACGCGGTGCTCGACTCGGCGCTGCTCACCTTCGCCCGTCACGGCTACCGCAAGACCTCCATGGAGGAGGTGGCGCGAACGGCCCGGATCTCCCGGCCGGGCTTGTACTTCCTGTTCGAGTCGAAGGAAACGCTGTTCCGGGCCGCGTTCACCCGGGCGCTGGAACAGGACCTCGCCGCGGCCGAGGCGCTCCTCGCCGCCACGGACCGGCCGCTGCGCGAGCGCCTGGCCGGGGCCTTCGACCGTTGGGCGGGCCGCTACGCGGGACCGCTGGGCCGGGACGTCACGAACGTCATCGAGCAGAACCCGGACCTGCTCGGTGAGATCGTCGAAACCGCGCCGCTCCGCTTCGCGGACCTCGTCACCGACGCGATCGCCGAGACCGCGGAGCGGGCGTCCGCGATCCGGATCACGCAAACGCTGATCAGCGTCTCGATCGGCTTGAAACACCAGGTCGAGACGCGCGAGGCGTACTTCGAGCGCTTCACCGCCGCAGTCGACCTCCTCGTCGGCTGACGCCCCGGACCGCCACGGCCTGCCGGGCGATCCGGCCTGCCACTCAGAGGTCGGCGATCACCTCGCGGTGGCGCGCATCGATGTCCCGCGTGCCGAACACGGCCTGCACCATGCCGATGGGCGCCGGGAAGGACTCTCGCTCGTCGATGCGCTGCGCACCACAGGTGGGCAGTCAGGTGTCGAGCGGGCTCGCCGCTTCGAGCGGTCCGCCTGCCTCCTCCGGGATGCCGAAGAGGTGGCGGGCGTTCCCCGAAGTGAAGGCGTCGCGGGTGCTCCGGTCCGGGAACGCCAGGAGGAACTCGTCGATCTCCTGCCGTGTCGGCACCTGGAAGGGGTAGTCGGTGGAGAAGAGGATCCGGTCGGGTGTGGTCACGGTCAGGGCGTGGTCGAGCAGCGCGCGGTCGAGCATGCCCGACGCGGTGATCCAGACGTTCTGCCGCAGGTACTCGGTGATCGTCCGGTCGAGGCCCGCCGACCGGGCGACCCCGTCGGCCCGCCCGTGCCAGAACAGCAGGAGCTCGCCCCAGTGGCCGAGGACGAGCCGCAGGTCCGGGTGTCGGTCGAGGGCGCCGCTCGCCATCAGCCGCAGCGCCGCGGTGCCCGCCTCGACGTGCCACCCCCACCCGAACGTCGCGAGCGCCAGGTCGACCGGATCGCCGAGGCCGCGGTAGGCGGCTCGGCGGACGGCGTCCGGGGGGATCTGGGGGTGGATGAAGACCGGCTGGCGAAGCTGCTCCGCGACCGCCCAGAGGTCGCCGAACCGCGGGTCGTCGAGCGGCACCTCGCCGACGCGGCCGTAGACCATCACGCCGGTGAGCCCCAGGGCTGTCGCGCGTTCGAGCTCGGCCGCCGCGGCCGCCGGGTCGGCCAGCGGCAGCGTCGCCATGCCGCGGAAGCGGCGCGGGTTCGACCGGACCGCGTCGCTGATCGTGTCGTTGGCGTCGCGGCACAGCGACACCGCCGTCCGCGGCGAGGGGACCTGCGCGCCGGGTGGGGCGAGCGAGAGGACGTGCATGTCGACGCCCTGCCGGTCCATCGTGTCGGTCCGCAGGGCGCCGAGGTCCCGGAGCCGGGCGCCCGCGTCGCCGTGCTGGTTCAGGACGAGGCTGTCGTCGACGAGCCCGGTCGGGAGCGCGCGGAGGGAGTTGTCGACGCGGTCGAGCGTCCAGTGCTCCTCGATGCCGATCAGGGTCACCAGTTCACCGCCCGGCCGTGCCGGTCGAGGTACCGCAGCCCGGGGACGCCGTGCTGGGCGTCGACGGTGTCCACGAGCGGCGGGATGCTCTCGTTGATGTCGAGGGCGGCGCCCGGTCCGCCCATGTCGGTCCTGACCCAGCCCGGGGCCATGAGCAGCAGCGCGCGCCCCTCGTCGCGGTGGCGCACCGCGTAGCTCCGGAACATCTGGTTGAGCGCGGACTTGGTCGCCCGGTACACCTCGAACCCGCCCCTGGTGTTGTCCGCGACGCTGCCCTGCCCGGAGGACATCACGGCGATGGTGCCCGTGGGGGCGACGAGGTCCTGCAGGGTTTCGACCGTTCGCATCACGCCCAGGACGTTCGTGCGCATCATCCGGTCGAAGTCCTCGTCCGCGATGTCCACGCCCACGGCGTCCCGGTCGGCAAGCGACACGCCCGCGACGACGAAGAGCAGGTCGAAGACGCGGCCTGACAGGCGGTGGTGGAGTGCTGCGAGCTGTGCGCGGTCGGTGATGTCGACCCGTTCGACCTCGACCGAGGCCCGGTGCCGGGCCGCGAAGTCGAGCAACGGTGAGGGGTGGTCGTCCCGCACCGTCGCCACGACGTGCGCGCCGCGGCCCGCGTACGCCTCGACGAGAGCTTCTCCCAGTCCTCGGGAGGCTCCGATGACAAGGGCGTTCTGGATGGGGGTCTGCACTGTTGTGGTCATGGACAACTCCTCTTCGGGGGACACCGCGATTCGCTCATCGCTTGTTGAGCGAGCGTAGCACCACTCGCTCATCGCCTGTAGAGTGAAATTGTGGGAACCGGAAGAACACGAGCAGAACGCCGCGAAGCGACCGCGGCGAAGATCCTCGAGGCCGCCCGAGCCGAGTTCGGCGCGAGGGGGGAGAGCGCGACGGTGCGGTCCATCGCGCGCCGCGCGGGTGTCGACCCGTCGCTCGTGCTACAGCACTACGGCTCCAAGCAGGCGTTGTTCACCCTGGCCGTCCGACCCGTGGCAGAACTGCGATCCGATGACGTCGTCGGCCACCTGACCGAGGTGCTCGACGCGCGGATGCGCGAACTCCCACCCGCCACCCGCGCCCTCATGCGGTCCATGCTCACCTCGGAGGAGGCGACGTCGGTGATGCGGGACTACCTGCAGGAGCGGGCAGCGGTCCTCGCCCGTGCGATGCCGGGTGCGGACAGCGAACTCCGGGCCGCCGCCGTCGTCTCGAGCATCCTCGGGCTGACCATCGCCCGCCACTTCCTCGAACTCGCACCGCTCACGGACGCCGATCCGGCCCGGGTGGCCGCCGTGTTCGAGACGTGGCTGGCACCGCTCGCGCCCCCGACGGCGGGCGTCCGCGGCGCCAGTGCGTGAACCGGCTCGTCCGACGCACCGTGGAGGATCACCATGCGATCCGCACTTCGCGTGACACCTCGGAGGAGTCGATGACGGTGACGATCGAGGACGTTGTGGCCCACCTGATCTCGACGGGGCTCGCGACCGAGGAGCAGATCGTGCCGTGCACCGCCGCGGAGATCGAGGAACTGCGGGCGGACTGGGGCACCCTGCCCCCGGTCTACGAGCGGTTCCTCGAGACCATGGGCTGCGGGGCGGGCAAACTCCTGATCGGCACAGACTTCTTCTACCCCGGCACGCTCGACATCCACGACACCGGCATGGAAATCCTCCGCGACGACGACAACCTCGACCTGTTCCCGCCGGGATCGACCGTGATCGGGTTGCACGGGGGCTACCAACTGTACTGGTTGGAACCGGAGGGAACGGCCCGGCTGTACACGGAGGAGACGGGGATCATCGGCACGTGGCCGTCGTTGGCGGAGTTCCTCCTGGCCCAGATCGGCTTCGACGTCACCGCGTACACCGCCCTCGGTCAGTTGTGACAGCGGAGGTCGACGGCAGCTACGTGTCGAGGAGGTTCAAACACAAGAGCAGCCTGCACCATCTCGCGTATCCGGACTGCGTGGCGCTCGGATACGTCGTTGGTCGTGCCGCCTGCGAAGGCCGCCCGCGGGGCTCGTCTGCTTCTCACTGCCGGTCGTCTCGAAGTAGACGGTGCAGCCACTCGCGCCGCGCGGTGCGGGCTCGCTGTGCGACGGTCGAGGTCGGCGCGAACAGGTCGAAGCCGTGGAAGGCGCCGGGCCAGACGTGGAGTTCGGCGTCTCCTCCGCAGCTCCAGATCCGCTGCGCGTAGGTGACCGTCTCGTCTCTGAACGTCTCGGCCGAACCGACCTCGAGGTAGGTCGGCGGGAGGTCGGCCAGGGAGTCGGCGCGTGCGGGGGCGGCGTAGGCGGGCAGTTCGCGTCCGGCCGGGCCTCGCACGCTCTCCCAGGCGGTGTGGTTCGAGACGTCGTCCCAGACGCCGATCCCGTGCATCTGCCGGGCGGAGGGGGTGTCGTTGCGGTCGTCGAGCATGGGGTAGATCAGCAGTTGGCCTCGGGGGGTCACCTCGCCGGTGTCGCGGGCCCGCAGCGCGAGGCCCGCGGCGAGGTTGGCGCCTGCGCTGCCACCGAAGAGGACCACCGATGCCGGGTCGGCGTCGAGCTCGGCCGCTTCGCGGACCGTCCACAGCAGCGCCGCCCAGGCGTCGTCGTGCGCAGCGGGGAACGGGTGCTCGGGGGCGAGCCGGTACTCGACCGAGACCACGAGCGCGTCCAGGTCCGCGGCGAGGTCGAGTACCCCCGGCAGGCCGTACCGGGCGTTGCCGAAGATCAGGCCCCCGCCGTGCGTGACGAACAGGACGGGCCTGCCCTCGCGACGTGTGGCAGGCGTCGCGACCAGGAGCTCCACCGGGGGGTTCCCGCCCGTCCCGGGCGCCGTCCGGGCGGACAGCTCGAACCGCGGGTCGGCGGCGATGTCCGCGTACGACACGATCCGCTGCTCCACGGCGGCGCGTTCGGCCAGGACGGTGTCCGGCCGGATACCGACGGCGATGGTGTGCCCGTCCGCGTTCCGCAGGACCTCCTGCAGCTCGGGGTCGAAGGCGGGGGCGCGTGTTGTGGTGCGGGGTGAAGTGGTCATGTGGTCCTCCGGTCCTCGGGGTGGGGCCGTGCGAAGGTCTTACCGGTCGGCCGCGGATGCGGTCGCCGACCGGAGGCGTGCCGTGAGCGCTTCGGCCGCCGCGAAGAGCCGGTCGGCGTCGATCCCGGCATCGGAGGTCGCACCGTAGAAGGCTTCGGCCAGCGCCGTGGCGCAGACCCGTTCCAGGTCCGCGCCATCCGGGGTGAGTCGTACACGTCGGCGCCTGCCGTGGTGCGGGTCGTCCTCGACCAGGCACCAGCCGCGCTCGACGAGGGCGGGCAGGACCCGACTGATCGACGCGTCGCCGATCCCGAGGGACTCCGCCAGGGCGTGCTGGGTCGTCGCCCCATCCCGGCGCAGGCCCCGGAGGACCCGGTAGCGCGCGAACGAGATGCCGTGCTTCTCGCCCAGGAGCAGGTCTGCTGCCCGCCCCAGCTCGGCAGCGAGGTTGTGGATCACCAGGGCCGGGTCATCGCGCACGACAAAAGTATTGCCTCGGCAATATTGCCCTGTCAAGACAAGTCGTCTTCGCGCATGCGGTAGCTGTCCGCGCAACGACGGCCGCGGACGCCGCAAGGTCACCGACCCGGGCGAGGCGGGGTGATGTCGGAGAAGGCGAGAGCGGTTGTGCCTCTTGCGCGGACGACTCGGGTTGCCCGGTCGCGGCAGCTCCCAACCGGGGAGAACTGGTGCGCAGGTTCGAGCAGGGCCAAGAGGGTCCGCTGCAGTTCGGTCCGGTCGCGAGGCGCGATCCTCGCCAGTCTGCGGTCGAACTCGGTCGCGAGCGCTGCCAGTGCGCGGTCCCGCGCCGCCTCCACCTCGGCGAGCACGAAGAACTCCTTCGTCTCAAGACCGAGTGCGGCCGGCTCGTGGCCGACCTGCACCTGCCCGGCGACATCGACGCATCCGCGCCGCTGCGCGCGGTGGTGCTCTCCACGCCCGGCAGCAGCGTGAAGGAGCAGATCGGCGCGAACCACGCGTCCCGGCTCGCCGCCCGAGGCATCGCGGCGCTGGTGTTCGACCCCGCCCGCTCGACGCCATGGCCGACGCGCGCCTCGAAGAGGCCCGCGGCGGTGAGCTGAGCCGCGTGAACTGGCTGCCCGACACCTTGCAGGACGCCGCCGCGGCCGGGCTGACCGATGTCGACACGACCCAGGCGATCACGTTGAACCCGAGTACGTCGACGCTGCCGTGGATCGGCTCGCCGACTTCTACTCGGACAACCTGTAAGAGGACGGGCACGGTGAGCCGGTGGTACGCACGAACATCCCGCGCAACGGCACCTGTGCCTGCGGCGAGGTTCACCCCGACGGGTTGCGGGCGGCCACGGAGCGGGCCAGGGACTCGGCCACCGCGCACCGCTGCTCCGCCGTGGCCCCCGAATCCAGCTCGACGTCGAAGTAGATCACCTCGACCCAGTCGTCGCCTTCCTCGGTGTCCTTGAAGTAGGGCCGGTACTCCAGCTTGATCAGGCACGTGTCCTGCCCGTCGTCCCCGGACAGGGTCGTGGCCCACACCGCTCGGCGGCCGCTGAACCTGTCCTGGCGCCGGTCGTCACGCGCGAACTGGGACTCCTGCTCCCGGGCGAAGTCCACCGAAATCTCGACATCCCGATCGGCGGCGTCGTAGAAGCACGCCCAGCCCCCGAAACCCGGCGAAGACACCAACCCGGGCCCCGCCGCCTTGACGACGTCGGCCTCCTGCGCCATCTCGCACGCTGTGCGCTCGGACAGCGAGTTGGGGGCGAGCGGACGCGACCGGCGTGGGACCTGTCCGCGCGCCGCGACCGACATGGCACCGGTCAGGAGTGAATCGGCGATCGCACACAGGGTCTTCGGGTCCGTCGTGCCGGACCTGGCGGTGACCAGGACGCGGTGCGCGTCGAACAGGTCCAGGTACCGGCTGCACAACCCCTCGACCGCGGGTGGCCATGCCTTGACCCCGAACTCGCCGGTCGGGCCCGCGCCGTCGTCCGGGCCGAGCAGCTCCACGGCGGCCGACACGATCTCCTCACCGATCGGTTCCGGCTTGATCCAGTACCCGCAGCGGTTGAAGTTGCCGTACTCGGTGTCCGGGAAAACCTTGCCGTAGGGGGAAACCGTGTCCTCGATGAGGAGTGCGCACGGGTCGGCGGTTCGATGATCGCCCATCGTGCCGTACTCGGGCAGCGCGGCTGCACTCTCCCCGGGCGGCATCCGGTCGGCGACGACCAGTGTGGTGGCCACCGTGACCGCCACCAGGGCAACCGCCGCGCCTGCGAGGACCCACCGGCGACTTCGACGCGAGGTGCGGCCTGCCACGGTGACCGGGGCGGACGCCAAGTGCACGCCCGCCACTTCCGCCAACATGCTCTTGGCGGTGCGGGCGCTGGGCCGGTCCGCAGGGTCCTTGGCCAACATCGAGGCCAGGACGGGCCCCAGCTCACCGGCGGCCTCCGACGGGGAAACCTCACCGGCGACGGCGCGCTGGAACCGCGCCGCGGGCTCCACTTCGTCCCCACCCCACGGTGAATGCCCCTCGACGGCCGCGAACAGCGTCGCACCGAGGGCGAACACGTCAGCGGCGGGACCGGCCTCCCGGCCCGCCGCCACTTCCGGCGGGAGGTACCCCGGTGTCCCCGCCACGAGCGCGTCACCGGTCCTGGTGACCTCCGCCCACCGGGCGATGCCGAAGTCGGTCAGCTTCGCGGTGCCGTCGTCGGCGACGAGGATGTTTCCCGGCGTCACGTCCCGGTGCACCATCGACCGCTCGTGCATCCCCGCCAACGCGTCCGCGACCTGCGCGCCCACCCGGGCGGCGGCACCCGGTGACAGCGGGCCGTCGTCGTCCAACACCCGGCCGAGGCTCCGCGACGGCAGGTACTCCATCACCAGCCACCGCTCGTCGCCGTCCACGACGACGTCGAACACCGTCACCACGCGGGGGTGGTGCAACCCGGCGGCGATCCGCGCCTCACGGCGGAACTGCCCGTCATCCCCCACCCGGGACCGCTTCAAGGCCACGACCCGGCCCAGTTCCAGGTCGAGCCCCCGCCACACATCCCCCATCCCACCGGCGCCGACCTGCTCGTCCAGTCGGTACCGACCCGCGATCGCACGATCGTCATCCACGGGCAGTGATCATAGCGGCACAGAACCGGCTGGAATCAGCCTTGATGCTCGAAGCACCCACCACGAGTCCGGCGACCTCGGGACGCCTGGCGCGCCGTTCGGGATGCCATGCGCCGTCGACGTCAGATCACGATCGCCGAGGTGCGCGGACTGGCGCGCGGGGGAGGGGCGGAGTTGCTGACGGCGATGGACCTGCGGTTCGCCTCCGTGGAGCGCGCCGGTTTGGCGCAGAACAACAGGCCCGGGGTGGCGGTTCCATCCGACATCGGTTGTGCCACGTCGGTGCGGGTGCCGTCTTGTTCAGGTGCCGCTTCTGGCCATCACCCGTCGCGCGATGGCGAGGACGAGGCGCGTCGGCAGCAGCCTGCCGAACAGGTGGGCGCCCAGTGCGTTGGCCCTGCCGTCGATGACCGCTGGTCCGTTGCCGGACAGGGCGCGCACCACGGTGGTGGCGACAGCCTCGGCGCTGCGTGTGCCCCGGGTGTTCATCGGCGTCTTCGTGGGGCCGGGACTGACCACCACCACCCGGACCCCGGTGCCCCGGGTCTCGGCCCACAGCGCCTGGGTGAACGAGACGACGTACGCCTTCGTCGCCGCGTACACCGCCAGGTAGGGGGCGGGGACGTACCCGCCGGTGCTGGCGATGTTGACCACGGCCCCGTGGCCACGGGCGACCATCGCGGGCACCAGGAGCGTGGTGAGTTCGGTCAGTGCGGTGACGTTGAGGTCGATCAGGGAACGGAACCGGGCCGGATCGCCGTCGAGCACCGGCCCTCGCGCGCTGAGACCGGCATTGTTGACCAGCACCTCCACCTCGATGCCCTCGTCGGCCAACGACTTGGCCAACCGCGTCGGCGCGTCGGCGGCGGCGAGATCGAGCGGGAAGGCGCGCACGGTCACCCCGTGACGCCTGCTCAGCCGCTCAGCCGCCTCGTCGAGCCTGTCGGCGCTGCGGGCGACCAGGACGAGGTGCACGCCGGAGGCGGCCAGCCGCTCGGCGATGGCCGCCCCGATGCCGGTGGAGGCGCCGGTGACGACGGCGAACGTGTCGCGCATGTGCGCTGCTGTGGTCATGGTCTCGACGGTAAACCTTGACGTTGATGTCAAGGTCAAGGTGGACTGGGGCATGCGCATCGGCGAGTTGAGCGAGGCGACCGGCGTCAGCAGCCGGGCACTGCGCTACTACGAGCAGCAGGGCCTGCTGCGCAGCGAGCGCCTGCCCAACGGGTACCGCGAGTACGCCCCCGAGTCGATCGAGGTCGTCGCGTTCATCCAAGACCTGTTCCACGCCGGTCTGTCGTCCGACGTGGTCCGCGACATCCTGCCGTGCGCCGGAAACGAGCACCCGCGCGGCGACTGCGCCGAACTCCTGGCGCGCGTCCGCCAGGTCCGCGACGAACTCGTGCGGCAGGAACACCACATCGCCGAGCGCCGCAGGCGACTGGACGCCTACCTCGCCGACGGCCACGAGGCGCTCCCGGCCCGCTGACCCAGCTCGCAGGCATGTCACCGGACTACTACGCCCGGATCGAGCAGGGGCGCGGCCCCCGGCCCTCAGTCGCGGTGCTCACCGCGCCTGCTCGTGGGCTGCGGCTGACGTTCGACGAACGCGATCACCTGTTCCGCCTCGCCGGTCATTCCGCGCCGCCTCGTGCCGGTGGTGCCGAGCACAAAAGCGGGCGCAGGTGGAGGACCTGCGGGGCAACCCTCGCGGCCCACCCCGCCGATCCCGCGGTGGTGGGGTTGGTCGAGGCGCTGCGCGCGAAGAGCGAAGAACTCGCCTGCCTCTGGGACCGGCACTTCGACCGGTCCGCGGGCCACGCCGCCGAAAGCATCGCCCCGGAGCCCGGCGGCAGCGTGGTCATCGGCATGATCCCCGCCGCCAGGTCGTGCGGGTCGCGCGTTCCTGCGCGCGTGCTTCGCGGTGGACTGTCGCCGTTCCCGCCCAGCGCCGAACGACCCCCCTCGCGTCGTTCTGCTTGGCTCGCCCCCCGGCGCCCGCGGCCTTGGGCTCAGGGAAACCCGCAAGGCTCGTCCGCACCGAGCAGCATCCGTCGCTCAGCGGTGTCGATTTTGTGCGCGGCAATGGCGAAGTTCGGCAGGACCGGTGCACCATCACTTCCGCGAGATGGAGCCCGCGAGTGCGGAGGAAAGCTGGGTTCGGCGGCGTACACCGAGCTTGCGGTAGATGCTCGTGAGGTGGAACTCGATCGTGCGCCTCGAGACGTTCAGCTTGTGCGCGATCTCGTCGTTCGAGTTCCCCTCGAGCACCAGACCGGCCACGCGGCACTCGTGCGGCGTCAGCGCGAGCGCGTTGGTCCGGGGGTCGGGTGGCGCGGCCTTCGCCGGTCCAGTGGGCTGCGGGACTTGTGCGCGTGGTGTGCCTGCGGGGGTCAGGTCGGGGAGCCGCTCCCCGGGCTCCACGACGACGCCGCACTGCTCACCGAGCGTCCTCGCTTCCGCGAGGTGTTGCCGACCGGCGTCGTGTTGCCCCTTCTCCCACCGCGTGATGGCGAGCTCCAGCAGCACCTGTGCGTGCAGCATCCGCGCGGGCGACCGCCGCAGCACCGAGTCGGCCTCGGTCAGCCACGGGGCGGCGGCGGCACCGCCGGTCGCGATGCCCACGGTCAGCAGCGCACGGCCGATCGCGGTCGGTGCGCCCCACTCCCGCGCCAGTTCCAGCTCCCGCAGCGCCAAGTCGAGGGCGGGCTTGCGCTGCCCGAGCCGGAGGTGTGCCAGCGCCGCACAGGACCGCCAGGGCCGCAGCGCCGGGCTGCGCCTGCCCCAGGCCTCGAACCGCTCACCGCATTCGAGCTGGTCGGCCAGCGCTCCCTCGCTGTCACCGAGCTCCATGCGCAACGCGCCCCTGGCGTGCAGGAGTGCCGTGTGGTGCCAGGTGCGCGGCAGCGTCCTGGACCCGCCGAACGGCCGGAGCGCGTTCTCCGCCGCGCCGACGTCGCCGAGCGCGAGCTGAGCGCGAACCTGGGCGTCGACGGCGGAGACCTGTCCGAAGTGGTCCGGGGGCAGTTTCGCCGTCCGCGCCGCGGACAGCGCGAGCTCCGCGTCCGCGACCGCCTCCGCGAAGGCTCCGCAGTGGTGGTGCGCCCGCGACCGGAGGGTGTGGCCGAGCAGCGCGATCAGGGTCATCCCCCCTCGGTGGGCTTCGAGCAGGATCTCGTTGCAGTGGCGCAGCACGAGCTCCGCCTCGTCGGCGCGGAGGAGGGAGTCGAGCACCCCGACCATCCGCTGCGGGTCCTGCACGGTGGAGGCCGCACCGCCGGACAGCGCCGCGAGCGCCGCCTTCCGGCACAGCGGCAGCTCGACGCCCCGGTTGCTCGCGTCTTCGGCGACCAGTCCCGCCAGCGTGCGGCCGCGCGCGTCACCGCGGCGCCACTCCTGTTCGTCGAAGTGGCGGAAGTCCACCCGACCGGCCGCCGGGTCCCGGGACGGCACGGTGATCCGTTCGAGCAGGCGCACCATGTCGGCGGCCGCGGGGATCTCCTGCTCGATCTCGGCCGCGGTCCGGCGCAGCACCTCGCTCGCGCTGTCGTACGCACCGTCGAAGCAGAGGGCCTGGGCGAGCCTGCAAGCGACCGCGAGAACCGTCTCCGGGTCGTCCAGCCCGGTCATCCCCTCCTGGAGGTGCACCACGGCCATCCGCGGGTCGAAACAGATCTCGGCAAGACCGAGCCGCAGCACCAGGTCCGTCCTCTGCGCGGCGGTGAGGTCCTCGTCGAGGGCCCTGGTGAGCAGCTCCACGCCGGTGCGGGGATCGCCCTCGGCGACCACGGTGTCGGCTGCGGTGCGCAGGGTCTCCAGCACCCAGGCGCCCAGCCGGGAGGAAGTCCGCAGGACGTGGCGTGCCACGAGAGGTGCGGGCGCCCGCGTGCGGTGCAGGAACCGCGCGGCCTTGGCGTGCAGTTCCTCGCGCTCCCGGTAGCAGACCGCGCTCTCGATCGCGTTCTTCATCACCGAGTGCGTGAACGTGAGCTCGCCCTCCGGGGCGAGCACCCCCATCCCCTCCAACTGCCGGACCTGATCGGCGGCCTCGCCGGTGTTCATGCCGATGACGGCGGTCAGGAGGTCCAGGTCGGCGGGCTCCACGACCGCGATCGCCTTGGCGACCTCGACGAGTTCGCGCGACTGGCGGTTGAGCCGCGCGAGCATCGATTGACCGAGTTTCTCGGATTCCGGGCGGAGCAGGTCGCCCGCGGCTTCCTCCTCCGGCGGTACCGATCGTTCCCGCATCAGACCCAGGACGTGGCTCATGACCATGGGGCAGCCGTTGGTGGCGTGGAGGACGGCCCGGGTGAACTTCTCGTCCGGTGTGCGTCCGAGCATCCGCTCGGTGAGGTCCACGACTTCCTGCGGCATGAAGACCGCGAGCCTCATGCGCTCGGAGTAGATCTCCAGCTCCGCGATGAGCAGGGGATCGGTCGGCCGGATCCCGGGCGTGCGGGTCATCAGGACCGCGATCGGGAGCTTGACGACGCGGTGGACCACGTAGTTCAGCCAGCGCAACGACAGCACGTCCGTCCACTGCACGTCGTCGACGACCAGGCAGAGCGGTGCGCGCAGTGCGAGCTCGGCCGTGAAGCGGTAGGCACCCCGGATCGCCCGGTGGACGTGGGCTCCCTCGAAGTCGTCCACCTCGGCGGTGAAGCGCCCGGCGATGACGTCGTGCCCGTGCGGTGCGGCTTCGGCGCCCTGGCCCGCGGGCCGTTCCCCGCGCAGGTGCTCGAAGAGCTGCTGGACGACGGCGAAGGGCACCCCCTGCTCCATCGGCGAGGCCGTCGCCCGGCAGACCACGAACCCGCGCTCGTGGGCGAGCTCGCACGCCACGTCCAGGAGCGTCGTCTTGCCGATCCCGGTCGCGCCTTCCACCAGGAGCGTGGCGGGGGTCGCGGCCTTCGCTGATTCGAGAGCCTCGGCGATCCGTTCCAACTCCGCACCGCGGCCGACGAGGGAGGCCCGGCTGCCGGTATTCCGGTGCTGGTGTGCGTGGGCGACCATTTGCGCGCTCCGTAGTTGTCACTAGGCCATTCGAGTGGTGCGTGGGTCAATTCCGGTCGTATCGGCGTCCTGACAATTCCACGGTGGGGGTACCCGCCCGGTCAAGTTCGTGAACCGTCGCGGGCGGAGCGCTTGTCGTGGCTGAATCCGCAGGTCGCCCTGGGGTCGGGTCCGTTCAGGACGTTGACAACGTCGTGCCCGGGCGCGAGTTGCGCCGAAATTTGTCACACGTGCACCGTGCGTTTCTCCAACCGACCGGAAGCGGGGCGGAGTCGTCCGAGTAACACCGATGGGCTCGCGGTCCAGTGTCAATGGGGAAAGGTGCGCGCACCGGTGGGCCCTTGACGAAGGCCGCGACGAACCTCAGGTAAGCGAGATCACGCAGTACGGGGCGATCGGACAGCGTCATCCCTGTGTTGTGCCGCCCAGCTCGTCCGTGGGCGTGGACGTGACGGTGGGGGCGGGATGTTCCGGCAACCTGGTCGACGCGCCGAGCTGCGGCGTCAAGCGGGTGGCGGATGTTATCACGGACGCATCCCGCCGCCGCCGTGGACAACCACAAGGCCCCGTTCGGCGGTCGGTGATCTGCGTCATGCCCCTGTGGCCCACACGAGCTGCCCGTCCGCCTTCCGGTGAGGACTTCCCTACGCCATCACCGCTGGTGGGCGGGCACATCCGCACAGTCATCGCCGCGGGCGCCCGGTCCCGGCGGTGGAGCTGCGGACTTCCGCAGTTCGGTCGGTGCGGGGCTGATTAGCCTCGTCTGCGTCCTGGTCGAAGGATGATCACACCTCCGAGGAGCGGCCGACGGCGGGCGACTGGCGCAGCGGTGCGCTCAGCCGTTCTGCTGGGCGGTGCGATCGAGCGGACCAAGCGATCTCCCGACTCCGCCCGGAGTCGGCCCTGACCTTCGCCGGTGCTTTGGGCCCCGGTTCCCCGTTCCACCGTGAGGATCATCATCGTGTCTTGCTCACCGTCCGCAGAGCCGGTCTTCCTGTTCCCGGGGCAGGGTGGTTACCTGCCCGGTTGCCTTTCGCGTGTGTGCGCCGGGGGTCCACTGCCGACCGTCGTCGGTGAAGTGGACGCGATATCGCTCCGGTACGGCGGTCCCGAGATCTCCGCGCTGCTGGAGAGGACGGACGCGCCCGCGTTGGACACGCTGCTCGCCGGCGACGTCCCCGCCTTGAGCCTGGCCATCTTCGCCACGGAGCTGGCGGTCCTGGACCTGTCCCGTGAACTCGCGGGCATCACACCGGGCCTCGTGGTCGGCCACAGCTTCGGCGAGTTCGCGGCGTTGACCGCCGCGGGAGCGCTCGAGGTGGCGGACGGGGCCCGGCTCGTGATCGCGCGGGACCGCGCGCTGCGCGCCGCGCACGGCACCGAGGGGGGAATGGTCGCGTTGCGCGTCGGTCGGCAGCGCGGGAGCGCCGTCGTCGGGTCCCTGGCTGACCGCGCCCTGGTGGTCGCGGCCCACAACGGGTACGACCAGGTCGTGGTCTCCGGCCCACACGAGTCGCTGGACCGGCTGAGGGCGGTGGCGAACCTGCTCGGGATCGAGGCGACGCGCCTGCGTGTCCCGTACCCGTTCCACAACCGGCTGCTGACAGAGGCGAACCGGTTGTTCGAGGCGGAGGTGGACGGGGTCCGGGTACGCGCTCCGCGGGTGCCGATGTATTCGCCGGTGCTGGGCCGTTATGTCGAAACCGAGCAGGACAGCCGCGAGATCCTGACCAGCCACCTCGTGCGCGAGGTCGGCTTCTTGTCCGCCGTGGTGGCGGTACGGGGTGACGGGTTCACCCGCTTCCTCGAGTGCGGCGCCCGCGCCGCCCTGACCGACCTCGTGGACGCGACCCTGCCCGGGGTGCGGACCGCGGCGCCGTTGCGGCAGCGCCGGACACTCGATGAACTGCGGAGCGCACTCGCCGCGTTCTCCGGCGAGGGGGCCGGAACGGACGCACCGGCGGTCGAGCGGGTCGGACCGGACGCATCGCCGTTCGAGCGGGTCGGACCGGACGCATCGGCGGTCGAGCAGGCGGGGTCGGACGTGCCCGCGGTCGAGCGGGCCGAGCCTGTCCCGGTCCCCGCTGCCCCCGTCCGCACGACGGCACCCGAGCCCGCCGAACCTTCGCCGCCCGGGGATGCGGCCGTTCCCGGCCTCGTGGACGAGCTGCGCACCCTCTACGCCTCCGCGATCGGGTACCCGGAGGAAGTGTTCGAAGCCGACGTCGAACTGGAGGCGGACCTGGGTATCGACTCCATCCGGCAGACCGAGCTGCTCCAGCGGGCCCGCCGGAAGTACGACCTCCCCGAGGCCGACCACATCCGGATCACCGACTACACCACCCTGGAGTCGATCGCGGGCCTGCTCACCGAGCTCGGAGCCGGGCGGGTGAGCGCGTGAACAGTCCACGTGCCGGTGCCTTCACCGACCGGATCTGCCTGGTCACGGGAGGTTCGAAGGGGCAGGGCCGGGCCATCGCGCGCGAACTGGCCCGTGGTGGGGGCCACGTGATCGTGAACTGGTTCCACGACCTGGACGCCGCGCGGCAGACCGTTGCGGACATCCTCGCGGAGGGTGGTTCCGCGGAGCACCTGCGGGCGAGCGTGGCCAAGCAGGACGCGGTCGAGGAGATGTTCGCCGAAGTCGGGCGCAGGCACGGCAGGCTCGACGTGCTGGTCAACAATGCGGCGCGCGGGGTGTTCGAGCCCGGTCACGTGCTCACCGATCGCGACTGGGAGCGGGCGATCGACACGAACGTGCACGGTCCCCGCCGTTGTTGCCGTGCCGCGTTCCCGCTCATGCGGGAGCGCGGCGGGGCCATCGTGAACCTGGGTTCGATCGGCACCAGTGTTGTCATCGACAACTACAGCTGCGTGGCGGTGTGCAAGGGCGCGCTCGAGCAGTTGACGAAGTACCTCGCCGTGGAGTTCGGTCCGCACGGCATCCGGGTGAACATGGCCTCCGCGGGAATGCTGGTCAGCAAGACGGTGGAGTTGTTCCCCCGCAGTGGGGAGGTCCTGGAAGCGACGGTCGCGGGCACCCCGCTCGGCAGGCTGGGCACGGTCGAGGAGCACGCGAAGCTGGTGGCCTTCCTCGCCTCGCCGGACGCGTCGTGGATGACGGGGGAGAACGTCGTCAACGACGGCGGGATCCGGCTGGGTGGCGCGCTGATCCGAGCCGGGGGCACGTGGGGTGACGCCGCTCGGCCGCCCGCGGGTGTCGTCGAGCCCAGCGCGTCGGGTGCACCGGGTGCGCTGGCCCACGGCACCGCCGCACGCACCCCTGATCACGCGGACGACGAGGGTGCCATCGCCGTTGTCGGGATGGGGCTGGTCGTTCCCGGCGCGGAGTCACCCGAGCAGTTCTGGGAGCTGCTGCGAACCGGCGCACCCGCGTTCACCGAACCGGGGGACCGGTATCCGCAGGACACCTTCTGGGCCGCCGATCCGGGCAGCCGCGACCGCACCTACGCGCGCACCGCGGGATTCGTCCGGATGGGGTGGCACGAGGACGTCGCCCCCGACGCCAGCCTGTCGTCGTCCTGGCTGCGCCACGCCCTCGACCAGGCGCTGCCGGACGGGCCCCTGCCCCGCTCCTCGCTGTTCATCGGTGCCTGCTCCGACGGTGACCAGCACTTCGAGCAGGCCATGGTGGTCGAGGGGTACGCCCGCATGCTCGCCGAGAACTGGCCTTCGCCGACGGGCCCGGACGCGGAACGGCTGCGCTCCCTGCTGCGGGAGCGCTACCGGCTGGCAGCGGGCAACCCGGAGGACCACTTGCCGGATGGGGTGGTTCGCAGCGCCGTGCGCGGCCTGCTGCCGGACACAACACCCGTCACGATCGTGGACACCGCGTGCTCCTCCTCCCTCTACGCCATCGACCTGGGCGTGGCCGCTCTCCAGGAGGGCAGCACCGACCTGGCGCTGTGCGGGGGCTACTTCATGGTCACGCCGCGGTTCAACGTGCTGTTCGGCAAGCTCGGCGGGCTCAGCCACCGGGGAGCGGTCAACGCGTTCGACGGTTCCGCGGACGGCACGCTCTTCTCCGACGGTGCGGCGGTGGTGGCGCTTCGACGGCTGGGTGACGCCCGGCGCGCGGGCCAGCACGTGCTCGGGGTGCTGGCGGGGTTCGGCGCCGCGGCCGACGGCCGGGGCAAGGCCATCGCCGCCCCCAACCGCCGCGGGCAGGAACTGGCGATCGCACGCGCCGGGCACGGGCAGCAGCGCGCCCCGATCTGGGTGGTCGGGCACGGCACCGGCACCCGGGCGGGCGACGAGGTCGAGCTCGCCGCGCTGGACCGGTCGGCGGCGGGCAGGCAGGTGCTGTGCACCAGCAACAAGTCGCTGATCGGGCACACGGGTTGGGCGGCGGGTGCGGTGTCGGTGATCCACGCGCTGCTGGGCCTGCGCCACGGTGTGGTCCCCGCCCAGCGGCCACGGCCCGGTGCGGCGGTGACCGCGGAGCACGTCACCGTCCCCGCGCAGGAGGTGCCGCTGCCCCCCGGACCGCGCCTGGTCGGCGTCTCCGGGTTCGGGTTCGGTGGGACCAACGGGCACCTGCTGATCGGTGATGAGCCCCGCCCGGGCGAGCCCGCGCCCGCCGCGCGCCCGCCCGCGGAGGACGATCGGATCGTCCTGGTCGCGTGGAGCGCCCACCTGCCTGGTGCGCCGTCCTCGGCCGAAGTCGCGGCGCGTCTCGGCGATGGACGTGCGCCCGCCGCCGACGCGGGCTTCCCGGTGCCCTACCCGGCGCCGGATTGGCAGGTCAGCAGGCTGCCCGCCGCGGTGTCGGATGCGATCGACCGCACCCAGTTGATGGCGTTGGACGTGACCGAGCGGTTCCGGGCCGAACACGGGCAACTGTGGGAGGGCCGCGAGGAGACCACCGGCGTCATCGCCGCGCACTACGGACCGACCCTGTCCTGGTACCAGTCGGCGCTGCGCTGCTACGCCGACGACCTGCTCGCCGTGGCGCCGGGTGAGCTCGACGCCCGCGAGTTCACCGAGGCCGCGCGAGCCGTCGGCCGCGCGGTGCGGGCGGGAACCGCGGCGTCCACCCCGGACACCCAGCCCGGTCTGATGGGCAACGTCATCGCCTCGCGCATCGCCAACCGCCACAATCTCAACGGTGCGGTGCAGCTCGCCGACGCGGGGCCCGCCGCCACCGCGCACGCGGTCCAGACCGCGGTGCGCCACCTCCGGAGCGGAGCACTGGACCTCGCGCTCGTGCTCAGCCTCAACGGCAACAGCACCGATGAACTGCGCACCCTGCTCGGTCGTGGTCCCCTCGGCGAAGGTGCCTTCCTGTTCGCCCTGGCACGCGAGAGCACCGCGGCGGCGGCCGGGTGGCCGGTGCTCTGCCGGCTCTCGGTCGTCACCGGCGGCGGCGAAGCCCGAGCCGGGCGGCCACTGGACTACCTCGGCGCCAACGGTGCGTGCGACCTCATCGGCGAGCTCGCCAGGCTGGGGGACACGCCCCACGTGATCGCTGCCGGTGCCTCGGCGCCCGGGATCGTGCTGACACCGCACCCGGCCACCCGGCCCGCGCCGCGCAACGAGCGCTACGTCTGCTCCTACGTCGAAGAACCGGCCCCCGACGCGGAGTGGACCGGCGTCCCCGGGCCGGATTGGCTCGTCATCGTCCAGCCCGGGTGCGGGGAGTCGGTGCCCACGCAGGTTCACGAGTCCGGCGCGCGCGTCCACGTACTGGACAAGACCACACCGATCGAAGCCCAGTTCCCCGACGCCGCAACGGGTGCGGGCCGGTTCAGCCACGTCCGCCTCTTCGCCTCCACCGGTGGGGCGGCACCCGGGGAGACCGTTTCGGAGGGGACTCTCCGCGCGCATGAAGCGCTGTTCCTCGCGGCGAAGTCCTGCCGCGACCGGATCGACGCCGGTGGCTCGCTCGGGGTGCATGTCGTCGACGACCTGCGCAGCGGTGTCCCGCACCCCGCCACCGGTCTGTTCACCGGCATCGTCAGCAGCCTCGCCTGGGACCTCCGCCAAGCGCGGCTGGCCGTGGTCATCAGCTCGCAGGCCGACGGCTGGGCGACCCTGAACCGGGAACTGGCCGGGTACCGCGGCTACCCGGCGGTGCTGCACCACGACGGTGTCCGGTTGCGCACCAAGCTCGTGCCCGCCCCGCTCGACCTGCGCTCGAACGTGTCCCCGCTGCGGCCGGGATCGGTGGTCGTGGTCACCGGCGGCGCGCGGGGGATCACCGCGGCCTGCGCCAAGGAACTCGCGTCCCGGACGCCGCTGCGGCTGTGGCTGCTGGGATCGTCTCGGTTGCGGGACGTGCCGGAGGACCTGCTGGAAGCCGAGGACGACCAGCTCGCGGCCCTGCGGGCGGACTTCCTCAAGGCCGAGCGCGCCCGCACCCCCGGTGCCCCGGTCCGGGAGGTCATGGCCCGGTTCGACCGCCTGCTCAACGCCCGCGAATCGCACCGGAACCTGCGGGAACTGCGTGCGCTCTGCGGTGACGGGGCAGTCGACTACCTCACCTGCGACCTGACCGACGCCGAGGCGGTCCGCTCGACCGTCGACCGGATCCGGGAGGTCACCCCCCAGGTCGACCTGCTCGTGCACGGCGCGGGCTTGCACAACGGCGGTGACATCTCACGGCTGTCCGTCGACGGGTTGCGGCGCATCCGCGCAGTCAAGGTGGAGGGCTACCGCAACCTCAAGGACGCGTTCGGTGCCGCCCAGCCCGCCCAGTGGTGCAACTTCGGCTCGGTGGCAGGCCTGGTGGGGTTGCCCGGCGAGACCGATTACGCGCCCGGCAACGACTTCCTCCACGGGGCGGCCCGCCACGCGGCGCTGGTCCGCGGCGCGGACGAGCGCACGCTGGTCTGGCCGATCTGGGCGGAAGTCGGCATGGGCGGTTCGGAGCTGATGCAGGGCAACAACGAGCGGGCGGGGATCATGGCTCCGCTGGCCCCGGCCGAGGGCGTCCGGCACCTGGCCGCCGAGCTGGGCACGCCCTCGGTCGCCCAGCCGCTGGTGGCGTTCCTCAACGCGAAGGAGCGCAAGACGTTCGGCGAGCAGTTCCCCGGCTTCGTGCACCCGGTGCCGGAACGCACCCGGTGGATGCTCGGGGTCCCGCACCGCATCACGCGGGACTCCGCGCAGTGGCTGCTGGACCTCGGCGAGCGCACCGCGGGCTTCCTGGTCGACCACACGGTGAACGGCAAGCCGACCATGCACGGCACCGGACTGGCCACCATCGCCGCCGAAGCGGCGACCGCGGTGGCACCCGGTTTGCCCGTCCGCGCCCTGGAGGACCTGCGGTTCTCGGCGTTCGTCGCGCCGAAAGCCGGGCCGGGCAACCCCTACCGCGTGACGGCGCGGCTGGACGGCGCGGATCGCGTGCACGTCCGGATCACCAGCGACGTCGTGGACCGGCGTGGCCGGGTGCTCCGCGCCGATCGGGAGCACTTCGCGTGCCACGTGGTGCTGGGCGCTCTCCCGGCCCCACCACCGGCCAGGGACGTCGTCACCGACCGGCCGTCCGAGGACCCGTACTACCGCGACGACAGCGCGGTGGTCCTGCGCGGGGTCTACCGCGCGAGCACCGACGGCCGGGAAGGCCCCGGCGGCACGAGTTCCCGCTGGGTGCTGGTCCCGCCCGCCACCGAAGCCGACCGCGCACTCCTGGAGAACCCACCGGTCCCCACGGTGATGCTGGACGCCCTGGCCCGGACCCGGTTGCTGCGCACCGACGGCAACGGCGTCCACCTGGTCGCGGTACCCCGCTCCATCGCCCGCGTCGAGTTCTTCACGGCGGGCAGCGACGCGGGGGTGAGCAAGTCGAACCCGGACGGCATCCGGCTCGTCCACGTCGACGACGCGAACGTCGAGGAGGCGGTGAACTCCGACGGCCGCGTCCTCATCCGCATCTCCGGTTGCGAGACGTTCGACGTCGGCGACACGAGCTGAGCGCGATCGCCCCGGAGGGACAGGTGGCTATCGCGCGCCTACTCGTAGGCGGGTTGCCACATGGCGTCTTGGACGGCTTGGACGAGGTTGTCGTGCTTGCGGGTGGCCACGCCGTCGTCGACTGCGGCTTTGCACACGGCGACGGCGACGGTGGCCGAGGAGGCGCGCAGGTTCGCCACGTCCGGCAGCAGCGAGGCGCCGGGGGCCGTGACGTCGACCTGCCCGGCGACGGCATGGGCTGCGGCCAGGAGCATGCCGTCGGTGACGTGCTCGGCCCCGGAGACGATGGTGCCCAGCCCGAGGCCCGGGTAGAGCAGGGCATTGTTGGCCTGCCCGATGGTGTGGGTGGTGCCTTCGTAGGTCACCGGCGGCACGGGGATGCCCACGGCCATCAGCGCCTTGCCCTCGGACCACGGGATGGCCTGCTCGGGCATGACCTCGATGCGCGAGGTCGGGTTGGACAGCGGTAGCAGGATCGGCCGTTCCACCCCGGCGGCGAGCGCCTCGACGACGTCTCGGGTGAAGGCGCCGTGCGCGGTGGAGGTGCCGATCAGGATCGTCGGCCTGACCTGCTTGACGACCTCGAGCAGGTCGATCTTCCCGTCGGAGCGCGCCCATTTCCCGACCTCGGCAGCGCGGCGGGCGTATGCCTGCTGGTAGCCGGGCAGGTCGGGCATGTCGTCGGTGACCAGACCATCCTTGTCGACCAACCACACCTGGGACTTCGCCTGCGCCTCGCCTGCGCCGGTGCGCACCATCGCCGCTGAGATCTGGTCGGCCATGCCGGTGCCTGCGGTGCCCGCCCCGAAGACGACCAGCCGCTGGTCGGCGAAGGTGCCGCCAGTGATCTTCAGCGCCGAGATCACCGCGGCCACGACGATCGCACCGGTGCCCTGCATGTCGTCGTTGAAGATCCGGAAGTCCTTGGCGTTGTCGACCAGGATCCGCCGTGCGTTGGAGGGGCCGAAGTCCTCGAAGTGCAGCAGCGCATGGGGGAACAGCTCGGCGACCGTGGACAGGTAAGTGGCGATGAAGTCGTCGTAGTCCTTGCCGCGCACGCGGGCGTGGCGGTTGCCCAGGTAGGCCGAGTCGTTGAGGAGGGCTTCGTTGTCGGTGCCGACATCGAGGTTGACCGGGATCACCCGGTCGGGGTGGATGCCTGCGGCGGCGGTGTAGACGGCGAGCTTGCCCACGGAGATATCGGTGCCGTTGACCCCCCAGTCACCGATCCCGAGGATCTCCTCCGCGTCGGAGGCCACGATCAGGTCCACGTCGTCCGGGCCCAACCCCAAGTTCTCGAACGAGGCGCGCACGTCACCGGGGCGGTCGATGGACAGGTACACCGCTCGGGAGCGGCGGTAGTCGTGACTCCACTGCTCGATCGCGTCACCGATGGTGGGGTCGTACACCACTGGCAGCAGCTCGGCCAGGTGGTCGGACAGGACCTTGAAGTACAGCGTCTCGTTGCGGTCGCGCAGGGCGTACAAGTAGATGTACTTGGCCAAATCGGTGGGCTGTTGGTTCAGCTGCGCGTAAGCGCGGGCGGCCTGCTGGTCCAGCGTCTCCACCGCCGAAGGCAGCATGCCCACCAGTCCCAGTCGGTGACGTTCGTCCACCGTGAAGGCAGTGCCGCGGTTGCGCAACGGGTCGTTCAGGATCTCCGGGACCATGCTCGGCATTCCTCCGTCTCCTCGGACCTGTGCACGGCGTTCGCTGGTAGATCGCCCAGAACTCTGAACGAACGTACCTGGCCATGCCGGATCCCGCCTGCCGGCCGATCTCGCCGATGTCACCGGCCTGACCGGCGCGTTCACCGACGCGCTGCGCTCGGCGCAACTGGCCTGCGACAACGCCACGGATCAGTGCGTGGTCTCCGGCACGGAGTCCGACCTCGCCGCGATCGTCGCCCGACGCGGGCATCGCGTCAGACCGGTGCCCCCGGCCACCATGTTCCACAACGCGGTGCTTGCCGACGTCGCCCGACACTACCGCGACCCGATCACGTCCATCCACATCGGACCCCCGTCGACCCCCGTCCTGTCTCCCACGCTCGGCAGGTGCTACCGAGGGGCCGATGAATTGCGCGAGGCCGTTGTCCACCACCTCATCCGACCCACGGGCTTCCGGCAGGCGCTCCAGGCCCTGCACTCCGCAGGAGTGCGGACGTTCCTGGAAACCGGCCCCGAAACATCCTCACCGCGCTCACAAAAGCCACCCTGCCGCAGGTACACGCCGCCCCCGCTCTGCCCAGAGCGATGTCGGTGGAACACATCGAACTCACCATCAGTCGACTGGCGGCCCGAGCCACCCCCACCACGGCACCGCAGAACGCGCCTCACAAGCTCTCGCACCGGGGGCGGTGACGACCGAGTGGTCGAAAGAGGCGTCATCGAACACCACCGGTCGGACACGGACAATCAACCGTCGGTTGTGTGAGACCGGGACATCGATGGTCATCCTCGGGTTGATGATCAGCGGACGCCGGGTGCTCGAGGTCGACATCGTCCTGGGCCCACTCCGGATCACCGGCCGCACCCCAACGCCGACCCGGTGGTCCCGGTGCCGCATCTGTCGGACGGGTTGTGGGAGCGGATCGAACGCCGCCACCCCCGCAGGCGTGTTCGGGGGCTTCGACGCGCAGCGGGGCGCGGAGGCGCCATGGGGCAGGGGCCGGTGCGGCGCGTGGATCAGGCCGCTGGTGTGCGCGGCGGCACGGACCGCGTGGCCTCGGTCAGGTGGTGCGCCCGTGGGCAGCGGGCTCGGCCGGGGTCAGCACCGCCTGGATGCCGGGCGCGACGAGTCCGACGATCGTGTCCCGGTCCGCTGCGGCGAGCGTCGGCACCGTCACGACCCGCCTGGCGACGACAACACCGACCAGCATCGCCGACACCAGCGCCACCCGCAGGCCCACCTGGGGGTCGTGCCGGTCGGTGGATTCGGTTCCCCGGCGGACCCGTGCCTCGATGAAGTCGCGCAACTGCCCGGCCGCCTGCTCGCTGGAGATCGCGCTGCGCAACATGGCCAGCAGCGGCTCGGCGTCCTGCGGGGAGCCCTCCCACACGTCGAGGTAGGCCCGTACCACGCGTTCCCCGACGCCCTGGTGCGGGCCGCCGAACGCGTCGGCGATGCGGTGCAGCGTCGCCGGGGTGATCGACATGACCGCGGCGAAGAGCTCGTCCTTGGACCGGAAGAACTGCATCACCAGGGCGGCGTTGACGCCCGCGTCCGCGGCGATGCCCCGGATCGTGGCCGCGGTGTACCCCTCGCGGGCGAAGCGGGCGCGCGCCGCGTCGAGGATCGCCTGCCGGGTCCCGCTCGGGCCGGGTCGTCGCCCGCGCCGCGCGGGCGGGTGGTCGTCCACCGGATCTGACGTCATCCGATCAGAATAGCCACCCCCCGGATGTAAACAGGCGTTGATATTTTTCGCTCCCGCTTGTACGGTCGGATGTGTCCGATTGCGACCGTCGGGCGGCGCTGCGGCCGACGCCCACCACCAGCGGGGAAGAGGTATGCCCATGACGTGCACCGGTGTCCTGGCGGGCCCCATCGCAGGCCTGAGGTACGAGACCCGCGGCCACCGCGGGCTGACCAACGACCGCGGCGAGTTCCGGTACGAGGACGGTGACCGGGTCGCGTTCCTGCTCGGCGACACCGCGATCGGCACGGTCCGGGCCGCACCGCGGGTGCACCTGGCCCAGATCCTGAGCCGGGTCGACGGCAACACCGACAAGCTCCTCGACCCCGGCGTGACCAACCTCGCCCGGCTGCTGTTCAGCCTCGACCGGGCAGGCGTGCGCGACGGCGGGACCGACATCGCCCCCGAGGTGCACGACATCATCGGCGACCGCCCGCTGAACCTGCGCACCGACACCGCGTTCGGCGCCGCCGCGGCCGAGCTCGAACCCGACCCGGTGGCCGCGTTCACCCGCGACCCCGCCGTGGCCGAACTGCTGGCCGAACTGGACAGCGCCGGTGTGTTCACCGATCGGACGCCGCGGCGGCTGTGCACCCCGGCGAACGCCCGCAACGAACTGCGCCGCAACGCCGCGGGCATCCTGCGCTTCCGCGACGTGGTGATCCCGTTGGACAACGGGCAGCACGTGTTCGCCGACGTGTTCCGCCCGGCCGCGGCGGGCACCTACCCGGTGGTCATGAACTGCGGCCCCTACGGGAAGGCGTTCTTCCACCACTCCATCTGCGACGACGACGACCTCGAGGCGCACGAGGAGCTGGAGGAGAGCTACTTCCTCGGCAACCCGGGGGGCCAGTTGTTCGAGAACCACGAGACCGTCGACACCGCGGTGTGGGTGCCCGACGGCTACGCCGTGGTCCGGGTGGACGGCCCGGGCACCGGTCGCAGCCCGGGAACGCAGGCGACCTGGGGGATCAGCACCGCGGAAGCCTTCCGCGACGCGATCGAGTGGGCCGCCGAGCAGCCGTGGTGCAACGGCGCGGTCGGGCTGTGGGGCATGTCCTACTACGCCGTCGCGCAGCACGCCGTGGCCGCCCTGCACCCACCGCACCTCAAGGCGATGATCGCGATCGGGACCGACGTCGACCTCTACGACGAGGTCGCCTACAACGGCGGCATCCGCAACGAGCAGTTCTTCGACGTCTGGTACCGCTGGGCCATCCTCCCGCCGATCTGCGGCGAACCCGACAGCATCGACTTCATCGAGGTCATGAAGCGCAGCCCGTTCCGCGACTCCGACCCCGCGGCGATCTTCGGCCCGCGCGCCGAGGTCTTCCTGAGCCCCGACCTGACCGGTGTGGACGTGCCGCTGTGGGCTGTTGCGGTCACGACCCACCAGAGCCACTTCCACCAGCTCGGCAGCAGCGAGGCGTACCTGCGCACCCCGACACCGCACAAGAAGCTCGACTTCTGGGAGGACTGGTTCACCAAGTCCTACGCCGCCGACACCGTCGCCGAGCACAAGGCGTTCTTCGACCACTGGCTCAAGGGCGTCGACAACGGGATCATGGACACCCCGCCGGTGCGCCTGGAGATCCGCGTCGGCAACGGCGCCTCCTACCTGCAGACCGAGCACGAGTGGCCGATCGCCCGCACGACCTACCGCCGGTGGTACCTCGACGCCGCCGCCTCGGGGAACGGGGCGCTGGTGGACACCCCGCCCGCGGGTGAGCGGATCGCGGCCTACTCCGCCGACGTCGCGACGGCCGACCCGCGCACCACGGGCATCTCGTTCGTCAGCGAACCGCAGGCCGAGGACCTGGTGCTCGCCGGGTACGGCAGGGTCGGGCTGTGGGTGTCGGCCACCAGCCACGACATGGACATCTACGTCTCCGTCCGCGTCCTGGACGAACACGGCCGCGAGGTCGACTACACCGGGCCCACCACGATGGGTTTCGCCGAACGGGTCCACCCGGTCATGAAGGGCTGGTTGAAGGTCTCGCACCGGGCGCTCGACCACGCCCGCAGCACCGAGTACGCGCCCAAGCACACCCACCTGCGCGCCGATCACGCCCCCCTCGTCCCCGGCGAGGTCGTGCCCGTCGAGATCGAGCTGATCCCGAGCACCGCGCTCGTGCGCAAGGGACACCGCATCCGCGTCGACATCCAACCCCACGACGGCGTGGCCCACGGCATGCGCCACGAGTACGACGCGGGCTACCACGCGGGAGCGACCAACACGGTCCACACGGGACCGGAACACATCGGTTACCTGCAACTGCCCGTCGTGCCCGACCGGGCGAGCGCGGGTTGAGCAGGGCAGCACTGTGGAACCGACTCGTCATCCGCAGTGAATCCACCCGGCGACCCCTGGCCCTCGGAAGCGATCACGCCGCGCGGTGCTCGGCGACCGGCACCAAGTGCTTGCGCCTCGACTGCGCCGTCGAGCCGGGCGGCACCTCTTCCTGGTCGAGCCATTCCGACGCCACCGCGCGCTCGACCGATCCCCGGGCGTTCCGGTCGCCCGGTCCCGGAGCGGCGGTGCGCCCCACGACGACCACGAGCGCCAGCCCGGCCACGAGCAGCCCGTGCCCGAGGACCCGCGACCACGGGACGACGCCCGCGACGAGGTCCACTGTGGAGTAGGCGGTCAGCGCGAGCACGAACCCGCTGAGCAGGGGGGCCAGCCCACCGGCGGCGCGGGGGCGCAGCGCCGCCCAGCCCAGGCCGATCCCGATGGCCAGGTTCCACGCCGTGCTCTCGTTGGACAGGTGGTCCGCGAGGCCGCCGGGGGCGTGGGCCGCACCGTGGGCGGTGTCGACACCGAGGACCTGCCCCATGGCCAGTGCCAACTGCGCGACCGCGACGACACCCAGGAGCAGCCGGGGCCACCAGTCGCGGCTCGGCTCCGGCTCCGGCTCCGGCGCGGCGTCGAGGATGACGTCGGCCAGGTCCGGTGATCGCGGGGCGACGCGCACCCGCAGCGGGCGCGTCATCGCCGCGGCGCGCGCGTACCACTCCCCGCACGCCGGGCACGCGCCCAGGTGCGCGTCGGTGGCGGTCGGGGCGATCAGCTCGGTCTCGCCGTCCAGGCGCGCCGACAGGGCTTCGCGGTAGCTCAAGCAGTCCACATGGTGAAGGTCGCCCGGTTGGCCCCGGAAGTTCCCGCGATCGTGGGTTAGGCTCCCGCCTCGTGGTCGGCAGCAGCGAGGACGACGAGGTCACCCGGTGGGCGTTGGCCGCGGGTGCGGGCGACCGGCGCGCGCTGGAGGCGTTCGTGCGCGCCACCCAGCGCGAGGTGTGGCGCTTCGTGGCGCACCTCGCCGACGTCGGCGCGGCCGACGACCTCACGCAGGAGACCTACCTGAGGGCGTTGCCGAGCCTGCCCAGGTTCGCCGCCCGGTCCTCCGCCCGGACCTGGCTGTTGTCGATCGCCCGTCGCGTCGTCGTCGACAGCATCCGCTCGGCGAGCGCCCGACCCCGCCACAGCTCCTCCGTCGACTGGGCGACCGCCGCGGAGGCCAGGCAAGCGCAGGGGTACTCCACGTCGGTGGGCTTCGAAGACCTCGTCGTGGTGAACCAGCTCCTCGACGCCCTGGACCCCGATCGGCGCGCGGCCATCGTGCTCACCCAGATCCTCGGGCTGACCTACGCCGAGGCCGCGGAGGTCACCGGTGTCCCGGTGGGCACGGTCCGCTCTCGCGTCGCCCGTGCCCGTGACGACCTGGCGCACAGCGAGGACAACCGGTCCACGGGGACCGAGTAGCCGGGGACTCGGGCGCCGAAGGGGGCGGACCGCAGGTCCTGGCACCGTGCCGCAGTCGTTCGACGGTTCGGCCAGTAGGCCCCTCCGATGCCCGTCAGGTGGACCGCGGAGTCGGCGGCGCACCACTCGAAGCCCCCACCGCCTGGGGTGTCCTGCGTCATAGCCCGGTGGAATTGTTCGAGTTGCGGGGAACCGCGGCGCGTGGTTGCCCGACTTGTAGGACATGCAGGGTGCAGTTCCCGCGGGTGCCGCGGGACAGGGGCGACGAGTGGCCGTGGTGGCGGGGATCGGTGGGCACACACCGTCCACTGTGGTCACAAACGCCGCGTTGAGCCTGCGGTTCGACACGTCCGACGAGTGGATCCGCAGCCGTACGGGGATCGGCGCCAGGCACGTCGCCGAGCCGGGCGAAGCGACCTCCGACCTCGCGGTGCGCGCCGGGGCGGCAGCGTTGAGGTCGGCCGCCCCGAGGTCGGGTGGCGACGGGGTGGACCTGCTCCTCCTGGCCACGTCCACCCCGGACCACCCGTGCCCGGCGACCGCGCCCGCCGTGGCCACCCGGCTGGGCCTGTCCGTACCCGCTCTGGACGTCAACGCGGTGTGCTCCGGCTTCGTGTACGGGCTGGCCGTGGCCGACGGCCTGATCGCGGGCGGCGTGGCCGAGCGGGTGCTGCTCATCGGCGCGGACACGTTCTCCACCATCCTCGACCCCGACGACCGCAGCGCCGCGGCGCTCTTCGGCGACGGCGCGGGCGCGGTGGTGCTGCGCGCGGGCCACGTGGGCGAACCCGGTGCTGTGCAGGCGTTCGACCTGGGCAGTGACGGAGACCTCGCGGACCTCGTCATGGTCCGCGAGGGCGGTTCCCGCCACCCCGGGCGCGACCCCGGCGCCGAGCGGTCGGACCGCTTCTTCGCCATGCGCGGACAAGCCGTCTACCGGCACGCGGTCGCCCGGATGACCGAGTCGGCGCGGTCGGTCCTCGACCGCGTCGGCTGGGCGCCGGGTGAGGTCGACAGGTTCGTTGCGCACCAGGCGAACGCCAGGATCCTGGCGACCGTCGGGACCGAATTGGGCGTCCCGGCGGACCGCGTCTACGCGAACCTCGGCGCCGTCGGCAACACCGTGGCGGCCTCCATCCCACTCGCCCTCGCGCACGCCGCGGAAGCGGGGGAGCTCCACGGCGGTGACCGGGTCCTGCTGTCCGCCTTCGGCGGGGGCGCGACGTGGGGCGCCGCCGCCTTGACGTGGCCCGAACTGTTCTGAGGTGACGAGGAGTGCACACGGTGGACCACGAGCAGGTACGCGCCATGGTGGAGCGGTTCATCCGCGAACTCGACCCCGGCGCGGCGCCGGAGCTGGACCCGGGGGCGACCTTCGACGACCTCGGCGTCGATTCGCTGAGCCTGGTCGACCTGTTGTTCAAGCTGGAACGCACCTTCGACGTGTCCATCCCGGACGAGGCGCTGCCGGGGATCACGACTGTCGGGGACCTGGTGGACTACGTCGCTTCCGCGTCCTGAGAAGGGGATACCGCCATGCGATTATCGCAACAGCAGGGGATCGGCGTCGTCGTCGAGGACTTCGACTCCGCCTCCGACGACGACGTGCGCGCCCTCAAGCAGACCGTCTACCGCGAGAAGATAGTCGTGTTGAAGGACCAGGACCTCGACCCGAGGGGTTTCCTGGCCCTGGGTGAGCGGTTCGGCGCGGTGGAGAAGTACTACGAGCCGATCTACCACCACCCCGAGGTCCCCGAGGTGTTCGTCTCCTCCAACGTGGGTGAGGGCGAGAAGCGCATCGGGGTGCCCAAGACCGGGAAGTTCTGGCACTCGGACTACCAGTTCATGCCCCGGCCGTTCGACCTCACCCTGATCCACCCGCAGGTCGTGCCGAGCAGGAACCGCGGCACGTTCTTCATCGACCTGTGCCGCGCCTACGAGAACCTCGGCGAGGAGCTCAAGGTCGCGGTCGAGGGCACCACCGCGACCCACAGCGTGCGCCGCTACTTCAAGATCCGCCCCAGCGACGTCTACCGACCGATCTCCGAGGTCCTCGAAGAGGTCGACGCCAAGACCCCGCCGGTGAGCCTGCCGACCGCGCACACCCACCGCCACACCGGCGAGACGATCCTCTACCTCAGCGAGGGGTTCACCCAGGGGATCACCGACGAGCGGGGCCGGGACCGACCGGAGCTGCTGCGCGAACTGCTGGCCGCGACCGGGCAGCTCGACCAGACCTTCGAGCACCCCGCGATCCACCTGCAGACCTTCGACAGGGGCGACATGCTGATCTGGGACAACCGCAGCCTGGTGCACCGGGCCCTGCACACGGCGGCGTCCGAGCCCGCGGTGTCGTTCCGGGTCACGGTGTACGACGACGAGATCGGCCCGCGTTCGTGAGCGCGGTCCTCCCGCCGGTACTCGACAGCGATCGGGAGCTCCTGGCACGGGTGTTGGACTGCTACAAACCGCACTGCCGGTACCTGGCCTCGTTTGCGGTGTCGCAGGAGGAGGGCGTCCTGCGCGGGGCGGGGGTCCTGGAGATCCCGGAGTCCTGCTACATCGACGACACCGGGCACCTCAATTCCGTCGAGGTGAACATCTGCTACAACCAGATGCTCTACCAGGTGATCGCCACCGCGGTCCGCGACGGCATCGGCCCGGTGTTCGACACCTGGACGATGGCGGACTTCTGGCGCAGGCGGCTGCCCGACGTCCTCATCACCCGGTTCAGCAGCGTCTTCCGCCGCCCGATCGACCCGCGGTCGTTCCACGGGGAGTTCGCGCTGGACAGCGTCCGGCAACGCAGGCTGCGGCCCGACGCCGACCCGCTGGTGTCGTTGGAGACCTCGTTCCGCTGCTGGGACGAGGCCGGTGGCGCGTGCTCCGGCACCGCCCAGGTCACGATCGTCGGGAGCTGAACGGATGACAACCACGCAGGACGCACTGCACCACCCCGAACTGGACACCGTCTGGGCGGTCCCCGGCTTCCACGCCGAGCGCACACCCGACGTGCCCGCAATCGTCTGCGCCGGGGTGACACTGGACTACGCGGCACTGCACCGGGAGAGCAACCGGGTCGCGCACGCGCTGCGCGCCGACGGCATCGGGGTCGGCGACCGGGTGGCCTACCTCGGGCAGGAGTCGGTGCACTACTACGCCACCGTCTTCGCCTGCGCCAAGCTCGGTGCCGTCCTGGTGCCGATCAACTTCCGGCTGACCGCCGCCGAGGTCGACCACATCCTGCGCGACTCCGGCAGCCGCGCGCTCGTCGTCGACGCCGACCTGCGCGGGGTGGTCGACCACGTCGCGGCCGAACTGCCCGGTCTGCTCGTGCGCGGCGCCGGCCCGGCGGACTTCGCCGAGTGGACCGCGGCGCAGCCGGATTCGGACCTGGTCCCCGGCACCGGCGGCGACGACCCCGTCGTGCAGCTCTACACCAGCGGGACCACCGGGCTGCCCAAGGGCGTGGTGCTCGCCCACCGCAGCTTCTTCGCCGTCCGCGACGCGCTCGCCGATGCCGGTGAGCGGTGGATCGACTGGCAGGCGGGCGACCGCAGCCTCATCGGGATCCCCGGCTTCCACGTCGGCGGGGTGTGGTGGTCGGTGCAGGGCTTCTCGGCGGGCATCACGAACGTGGCGATGCCCCGCTTCGACAGCGCGGGCGCGCTGCGGCTGATCGCCGAACTGGGGGTGACCACGGCGTGCGTGGTGCCCTCGATGCTGCGCCTGCTGCTCGGCGAACCCGGTGCGGACGCGGCGGCGTTCAGGTCGCTGCGCAAGGTCGTCTACGGCGGGTCGCCGATCTCCGAGGCCCTGCTGCAGGAGGCGCTGCCGGTCTTCGACTGCGACTTCGCCCAGATCTACGGCCTCACCGAGACCGGCAACACCGCCGTCTGCCTCCCACCGGCCGACCACGTCCCGGGCAGCCCGCGGCTGCGCGCGGCGGGCAGGCCCTACCCCGGGCTCGGGGTCAAGGTCGTCGACGACTCCGGCGAGCCGCTGCCCGCGGGCGAGGTCGGCGAGGTCTGCCTGCGCACGCCCGCGCGGATGCTGGAGTACTGGGGCCTGCCAGGAGCCACCGCCGACACCCTGGTCGACGGGTGGCTGCACACCGGCGACGCCGGGTACCTCGACGACGACGGGTACGTGTTCATCTCCGACCGGATCAAGGACATGATCATCGTCGGCGGGGAGAACATCTACCCGACCGAGATCGAGAACGCCATCGCCGAGCACCCCGCGGTCGCCGACGTCGCGGTGATCGGCGTGCCGGACGACCGCTTCGGCGAGGCGGTCCACGCCTTCGTCGCGCTGCGCCAGGGCGCCACCGCGCGGGCCAGGGACCTGCTGCTGTTCTGCCGCGACCGGATCGCCGCGTTCAAGATCCCGTCGAAGTTCGAGTTCGTCGAACAGGTGCCGCGCAACCCCAGCGGCAAGGTCCTCCGGCGGGAGCTGCGCGACCGGTTCTGGGCCGACCGCGACCGCCAGGTCAACTGAACCCCGCCGAGACGAGGACTTCCCCGTGGACCCACGGTTCACCATCGACGTGTTGCGCGCGGACATCGCCGAGCAGCTCTACCTGGAGCCGGAAGAACTCTCCGAGACCGAGAACCTGTTCGACGAGGGCCTCGACTCGGTGCGGCTGTTGACGCTGGTCGAGCGCTGGCGCGAGTTCGGGGTCGAGACAACCTTCGCCGACCTCGCCGAGCAGCCGACGCTGCTGGCCTGGTGGGAACTGCTCTCCGAGCAGGCACCCGATGCCTGAGCCGGGCACGTGGTGGCCGCTGACAGCCGCGCAGCACGGGATCTGGACCGGCCAGCAACTCGACCCGCGCTCTCCCGCCTACAACACCGCCGAGTACGTCGAGATCCACGGCGGCATCCGGGTCGACGTGCTGGTCGCGGCGATCCGGCGGACGGTCGCGGAGACCGAGGCCCTCACGGTCCGCTTCGCCGAGCACGACGGCGTTCCCCGCCAGGTCGTCGACCCGCCGGACTGGGAGGTGTGGACGGCGGACCTGCGGGACGAACCGGACCCGCTGGGCGCGGCCGAGGGGTGGATGGCCGAGGACACCGCCCGCCCCGTCGACCTCGGCACCGATGTCCTGTTCGGGCACGCGGTGTTCCGGATCGGGGACGACCGGTTCCTCTGGTACCACCGCGTGCACCACATCCTGCTCGACGGCTACGGGCTGGCCCTGGTGGCCCGCCGGGTCGCCGAGGTCTACACCGCCCTCGCCCGGGATCGCGCCCCGGCTGAGCACGGGTTCGGCGCGCTGCGGTCGGTCGTCGACCACGACGCGGACTACGAGGGCTCCGCCCTGTGCGAGCGGGACCGGGACTTCTGGGTCGCCTACCAGGCCGACCGGCCCGACCCGGTGTCACTGGCCGGTCGCACGGCACCCCTGGCCAGGCACGTCACCCGCGAGTTCGCCGACCTCGACCGCCCGGTGGTCGACCTGCTGCACCGGGTGGCCACCGCGGCCAGGGCGACCTGGACCGACGTGCTCATCGCCGCCATCTCCGCCTACCTGCACCGGATGACCGGCGCCGAGCAGGTGTCGCTGGCGCTGCCGGTCATGCTGCGCACCGGGTCACCCGCCCTGCGCGTGCCCTGCATGGTCCTCAACGTGGTGCAACTGTGGAGCGATTTCGCCGACGACCCCAGTCTCGACGCCGTGACCGCGCAGGTGTCCGGGCACCTGCGGCGCGGGCGCAAGCACCACCGCTACCGCTACGAGCAACTGCGCCGCGACCTGAGGATGGTGGGCAGCGACCGCAAGCTCTTCGGCCCCTCGGCCAACATCATGCCCTTCGACTACGGCCTGACCTTCGACGGGCACCCCAGCGTGGTGCGCAACGTGTCGGCGGGCCTGGTCGAGGACTTGGCCGTCAACGTCTACGACCGCGCGGACGGCGCCGGGCTCCGAGTCGCCTTCGACGGCAACCCCAACCTTTACACCGGCGCCGACCTCGCCACCCACCTGCGCCGTTTCAGCACCTTCCTGCACCGCCTCCTGCGGGCCCCGGGGACACCCGTCGGCGAGGTGGACGTGCTCGTCGACGACGAGCGCCGCACGCTGCTGCACGACTGGAACGACACCGACCGGACCTGGCCGGAGAGCACCATCCCCGACTTGCTCTCCGAGTGCGCGGCCCGGCAGCCGAACACCACCGCCCTGGTCGCCTGGGACCGGGCAGGCCCCTGCACGCCGATCGACCACGCCACGCTCGGCGCACGGGTGAACCGGTTGGCGTGGCTGCTGCGCGGGCACGGGGTCGGGCCCGGCAGCGTCGTCATGCTGCTCCTGCCGCGCACCACCGACGCGGTGGTCGCCCTGTTCGCCGTCCTGCGCGCGGGCGCGGCCTACCTGCCCGCCGACCCCGACCACCCGCGGGCGCGGCTCGGCTTCCTCCTCGACGACGCCCGGCCGCACCTCGTGCTCACCACCGCGGCACTGGCCCCCGGTCTGCCGGGCACAGCGGTGCCCACGGTCGAACTGGACGCCCCCGAGACCGCGCGGGCGGTCGCCGCGCAGCCCGACAGCGCACCGGAGCACGGGATCGGCCCGGACGACCCGCTGTGCCTGATCCACACCTCCGGGTCGACCGGCAGGCCCAAGGGCGCGGTGCTGACCCACCGGAGCATGGTGAACCTGTTCCACCACCACCGCACGGAGATGATCGAACCGGAAACCGCCGCCGCGGGCCGCGACCGGCTCGCCGTCGCCCTCACCGCGTCGCTGTCGTTCGACACCTCGTGGGAAGGGCTGCTGTGGCTGCTCGCGGGCCACGAACTGCACTTCATCGACGACGACGTCCGCAGGGAGCCCGCCGAACTGCTGCGCCACGTGCGCGCCAACCGGATCGATTTCCTCGACATCACCCCCACCTACGCCGAGGAGCTGCTGGCCGCGGGCCTGCTCGACCCGGGCGAGCACCGCCCGGCGGTGCTCGCCCTCGGCGGTGAGGCCGCGGGTCCGGCGCTGTGGTCGGCGCTGCGGGCGGTCCCGGAGATCTCCGCGTACAACCTCTACGGCCCGACCGAGTGCACCGTGGACACGGTGTGGGCGCGGCTGCGCGACAGCGAGACCCCGATCATCGGCCGACCGGTCGCCAATGGGCGCTGCCACGTGCTGGACGGGGCTTCGCGCCTCCTGCCACCGGGAGCTGTCGGTGAACTGCACCTCGGCGGCGCCCCGGTGTCACGCGGGTACCACGACCGCCCCGGGTTGACCGCCGAGCGGTTCGTGCCGGACCCCTTCGGACCACCGGGCAGCACGCTCTACCGGACCGGTGACCTCGCCAGGTGGCGGTCCGACGGCACCCTCGAGTACCTGGGTCGCGCCGACGACCAGGTCAAGGTCCGCGGGTTCCGGATCGAACCGGGTGAGGTCGAGGCCACGCTGGGCGCCCACCCCGACCTGGCCCAAGTCGCCGTCGTCGTCCGGGCGGACCGGCTGGTGGCCTACGTCGTCCCCCTCCCGGGCGCGACGCCCCCGGACCAGGTCGCGCTGCGCCGCTTCGCCGCCGAACGCCTCCCGGACTACATGGTGCCCCCGGTGTACGTGTTGTTGGAGCGACTGCCGGTCAACACCAACGGCAAGCTCGACCGCGGTGCCCTGCCCGCGCCCCCCTCCGGGAGCCCGGGGGGTGGCCGGGCACCCGCCACCGAGCGGGAACGGGCGCTGTGCGGGCTGTTCGCCGACGCGCTGGGCGTCGCGGAGGTCGGGGTGGACGACGACTTCTTCGCCCTCGGTGGACACTCGCTGCTCGCGGCCAGGCTGCTCGCGGGGGTGCGGGCGGAATTCGGCGTCCGCCTGGGCATCCGCGACGTGTTCGACGCCCCGACCCCGGCCGCGCTCGGCACCAGGATGGACACCGTCGAACCGACCGCGACCCACCCGTGGGCGGGGATCGACCTGGCGACCGAGGTCGCACTCCCCGCCGCGGTCCGCCCCGCGCCTGCCTCCCGCGCAGGCCCACCCCGATCAGTCCTGCTCACCGGTGCCACCGGGTTCCTCGGCGCCTTCCTGCTGCGCGAACTGCTGGGCCGCACCGGGGCCAGGGTGCACTGCCTGGTCCGCGCGGACGACGAGCAGGCCGCGATCAACCGCGTCCGGCGGGCGCTGAACCGCCACGGGCTCGGCGAACACGACCTGGACCGCGTGGTCGCCGTGCCCGGCGACCTCGCCCGACCCGCACTCGGCCTGACGCCGGAGACCTTCCTGCGCCTGGCCGCCGAGGTCGACGTGGTGCTGCACAACGGCGCCAGGGTCAACCACCTGGAACCCTACGCCCGGCTGCGCGCGGCCAACGTGCGCGGCACCGCGGAGGTGCTGCGGCTGGCCTGCGCGCACCGGTCCGTGCCGGTCCACTTCGTGTCCACGTGCGACACGGCGGTGGCGGTCGACGGGAACCCGCCCGTGCTCGGCGAGGACCGCCGGGTACCAGCGGAGTCGTTGTCCGCCAACGGGTACGTGGGCAGCAAGTGGGTCGCCGAGGGGATGGTGCTCGCCGCGGGCGAGCGCGGCCTGCCGGTCTGCGTGCACCGCCCGAGCCGGATCGGCGGCCACAGCGCCACCGGAGCGGGGAGCACCGATGACGCCTTCTGGACCCTGGTCCGCGCCATGCTCGTCCTGGGCGCCGCTCCCGACGCGGACGAACCGCCCGGGTTCGTCGACATCGTGCCGGTCGACTGGGTCGCGGCCGTGGTCGTGCGCGTGCTGCTCGTCGGCCGGACCGGCCGCACCCACCACCTGACCAGCCCGCGCCCGCTCGCTGTCGCGACGGTCCTCGCCCGGCTGCGCGCCCGCGGGCACCGGTTGGAACCGCTGCCGGCGGCAGCGTGGGCGGCGCGCCTCGCCGAGGCCGCCGACGCCGCCGCCGACCGGGGCGACCACACCCTCGCCGTCGCGGCGACCCACACCCGCGGACCGGCCGGGGCGGCGGGCTCGGTGGTGTTCGGCAGGGACAACGCACTGGCCGTGTCGACCGGGGCGGACCTCCCGCCCGCCGAGGTGGACGACACCGTGCTCGACGCCTACCTCGACCACTTCACCGAAGTGGGCTTCTTCCCCGACCCAGCCGTGCGGAGCGCAGTATGACCACACAGACCCCCGGGACGTCGTCGTCCCCCCGTGCGACCGCCCGCGACTGGATCGGGCTCACCGCCGTGCTCGCCGCGACCTTCATGGGGCAGGTCGACGGGTTCATCGTCACCATCGCGGCACCGTCGGTGCAGCGCGACCTGCCCGCCGGGTTCGGCCAGGTCCAGCTCATCGGCGCGAGCTACGTGCTCGCCTGCGCGGCGGGGATGATCACCGGCGGCAGGCTCGGCGACCGCTACGGCAGGCGCCGGGTCTTCCTGCTGGGCGTGGCCGCGTTCACCCTCGCCTCGCTGGTCTGCGGGACGGCCCCCGACGCCGAGGTGCTGATCGCCGCCAGGTTCGCCCAGGGCCTGGCCGCGGCGGCGCTGGTACCGCAGGAACTGGCCCTCGTGCGGAGCACCTTCCTCGACGAGGCCCAGCGCGCGAAGGCGATCGGGGCCTACGGGGTCGTCCTCGGCCTCGGGGTGATCTTCGGGCTGGCGGGCGGCGGATTCCTCGTGCACCTCGACATCGCCGGCCTCGGCTGGCGGTCGGCCTTCCTGATCAACGTGCCGATCGGGGTGCTGATCCTGCTGCTCGGCCGCGCGGCGATCGCCGAGAGCCGCGCCCAGCACCGGCCGGGGCTCGACCTCCCCGGGGTGGCGCTGACCGCGGTCGCCCTCCCCGCGCTGCTGCTGCCGATCATCATGGGCCAGGAGGAGGGTGCGGCGTGGTGGCTGTGGCTGACCCCGGTCATCGCGGTCGCCGCGGTGCCTGCCCTGCTCGCCCGGCAACGCGCCATGGCGGCGGGTGGCGCGGCCCCGCTGTTCCCACCACGGGTGTTCAGGCCGCGCGGGACCCGGTTCGGGCTCATCGCGATCATGACCTTCTTCGGCGGCAACGCGGGCCTGTTCCTGGTGTTCACCTACTACGTGCAGACCGGTCTCGGCCGCGACCCGCTCGCGGCCGGGCTGATGTTCGTGCCGCTCGGCGTCGGGTTCGCCACCGGCTCCGCGGTCAGCGGCAGACTCCTGACCCGGTTCGGCCCGAAGCTGCCGGTGTACGGGTGCGGGTTGCTCGCCGCGGCCCTGCTGACCCACCTGGCCGTGGTGCAGGCGGCGCCGCAGAGCCAGACCGTGCTGCTCGGCGTGGTGATCGGCGCGGTCGGCCTGGTCGAGGGGTTGGTGGTCTCGCCACTGATCGCGAGCATCTTCACCCAGGTCGACCCGGACGACGCGGGCGCCCTCTCCGGGGCGGCGGCCACCGCCACCCAGTTCGGTCTCGCCACGGGTTTCGCCGCGGTCGGGAGCTTCTACCGGTTCGTGCTGGGTGCCACCCCGGGCACACCGCAGGCCCCGACGGCACTCACCGAACACGTGCGCGCCTACTGCAGCGCGATCGGGGTGCTCGTGGTGCTGGCCCTCCTCACCGGGCTGCTGTGCGCACGCGGGTCCTCCGCTCGAACACCCACCGGGTGAACACCCGGCCCCGCCGGGGAACTCCCGACCGGCCACATCCGACTCCCAAGAAGACAAACCCGTTCGCGGAAGGTGCACCATGTTCGTGAGACCCCTCGTCACCCTGGCCGTGACCGTGGTCGCCCTCGGTGCCGCCGCGTGCGGGACCGGAACCACCGGTACCGGGGCGAGCGGTGACGCCGCCCGGGCCGCGGGTGAGGGCAAGACGCAGTACCCGGTCACGATCAGCAACTGCGGCAAGGACTACACCTTCGACAAGGCGCCCAGCCGCGTGGTGCTGATGAACGGCGGCTCCGTCGCCGAGGTGTCCAGCATCCTCGCCCTCGGTGTGCAGGGCAGCGTGGTGGCCAATGCCCAGTCCTACGGCGCCTCCGACGTACCCGGCCGGGCGGAGGCGATCAAGGCGCTGCCCACCGGCGGGGTGGCGCTCAACGCGCAGCAGGACATCCCGCGCGAGGCGATGCTCGGCCTGCGCCCCGACTTCGTCATCTCCACCTACGAGGGCGGCTTCTCCAGCGAGACCGGGTTCGCCACCCGAGACGACCTGGCCGGGATCAAGGCCAACACGTACGTACCGGGTGTGTCCTGCGGTGCCACCGGGACGGTCGCCGGAACACCGACGATCGAGGACAGCTACGCGCTGCTGCGCGACCTCGGCAAGATCTTCGACGTCCCCGGCAGGGCCGAGCAGGTCATCGCCGAGTCGAAGAAGAGGATCGAGGAAGCCACCGCGGCGGTGGCGGGCAAACCCACCAAGAACGTGCTGCTGGTGTTCCCCGGCATGGGCGCCGACGACTTCAGCTCGATCGCCGCGGCCGGGGTGTGGAACGACGTGCTCGCCAAGGCGGGCGGTGCCAACCCGTTCGACGACCCCGCGGGCACCATGTTCGCCACGGTGAGCAAGGAGAAGCTCGCCACCACCGCCATCGACGCGGTCATCGTCGTCAACTACATGAACCCCGACCCCGAGGGCTCGGCGAAGAAGATCCTCGCGCAGTTCCCGCAGTGGGAGGCCGCGAAGAACCAGCGCTTCCTGATCCTGTCCGACTCCGTCTACTTCGGACCCAGCAACGACGTCGCGGTCGACAAGATCGCCGACCTGCTCCACGCCGATGGGTCCTGAGGCGCGGGCAGCCCGGCGGCGGCCGGGCCAGGCACCGCTCAGCGGAGCCCGCCTCGCCCCGCTGCTCATCGGCGCGGGCGGCGCGCTGGTCCTCGTGGCGCTCGCCGCCGCCTGCGTCGGCCCGGTCACGGTCCCGCTGGGCGACACCTGGCGGACCGTGGTCGGCCACCTGACCGGCGACACCGGCGGGCTCGACCCCGCGCTCGACCAGATCGTCTGGGGGTACCGGCTCCCGCGCGTGGTCCTGGCCCTGCTGTGCGGCGCCGGGCTGTCCGTCGCGGGGGTCGTGCTCCAGGCGCTGGTGAACAACCCGCTGGCCGACCCGTACGTCCTCGGCCTGTCCTCGGGTGCCTCCTTCGGGGCGGTCCTGGTGATCGTCGGCGCCGGTGGTGTCATCGGCGGCCTCGGCACCTCCTTCGCGGCGTTCCTCGGCGCCGCCCTGGCCATCACCCTGGTGTTCGCCCTCGGGCAGCAACGCGGCAGGCTGGCCCCGACGCGGGTCGTGCTGGCCGGGGTGGCCGTCGGCTACCTGCTGCTGGCCGCCACCAGCTACCTGCAACTGCGCGCCAACCCCAACGAGTTGCGCCAGGTCGTCTTCTGGTCGCTGGGCAGCGTCGCGGGCGCCACCTGGGACCAACTCGGCGTGGTCACCGCCGTGGTGCTGATCTCGGTCGGTGTTCTCCTGCTCCACGGCCGCAGGCTCAACGCCCTCGGCGCGGGCGACGAACAGGCCACCGCCCTCGGCGTGGACGTGCGCGCCCTGCGCATCGGCCTGCTGGCCCTGTCCTCCCTCGTGACCGGGGTCCTGATCGCGGCCGCGGGCGGCATCGGGTTCGTCGGCCTGATGGTCCCGCACCTCGTCCGCCTCACCGTCGGCCTCGACCACCGCAGGGTCCTCCCGCTGGCCGCCCTGGTCGGCGCCACCTACCTGGTGGTCGTCGACCTGCTCTCGCGCACGGTCGACCCGCCCAACGAACTGCCCATCGGCATCTTCACCGCCGCCTTCGGCGCCCCGTTCTTCCTGTGGCTGCTGCGCCGCAACCAGAGCATCGGAGCGGGAACATGAGCCACACCGCGGGACTGCGGATCACCGGTGTCGACGTCGACCTCAGCGGTTCCCCCGTCCTGCGCGGGGTCGACCTCACCGTGCGGCCCGGCCAGTTCGTCGGCCTCGTCGGCCCGAACGGCAGCGGCAAGTCCACCCTGCTGCGCACCGTCTACCGCTCCATCAGGCCCACCGCGGGCGCGATCCTGGTCGACGGCGACGACCTGCGCTCCCTGTCCGCCCGCACCGCCGCCCAGCGCACCGCGGCCGTCGTCCAGGACGGTTCGGACCCCGCGGGCCTCACCGTCACCGAACTCGTCGCCCTCGGCCGCAACCCCCACCACGGTCTCCTCAGCCGCGAGTCGGGGACCGACCGGACCGCGGTCGCCGAAGCCCTGACCCGGACCGGGACGGCCGACTTCGCGCACCGCACCATCGGCTCCCTCTCCGGCGGCGAACGCCAACGCGTCCTCCTCGCCAGGGCCATCGCCCAACAACCGCGGCTCCTGGTCCTCGACGAGCTGACCAACCACCTCGACATCCGCGCCCGCTTCGAAATGCTCGACCTCGTCCGCGGCCTCGGCATCACCACCCTCGCCGTGCTGCACGAACTCGACCTCGCCGCCCGCTGCTGCGACTCCCTGGTCGTCCTCGACCGAGGACACGCCATCGCCGCGGGCCCGGTCTTGAACACCCTGACCCCCGCGGTCCTCGCGGAGGTGTTCGGTGTCAACGCGACAGCCGCCCTGGGCGGGGACGGGGTCATTCGCATCACCTACGACGCCGAACCGCTGGCGGACCCAGCACCGACCGGCTCCTCCCTCGTCCTCACCGAACACCAGGGCAAACCCGACGAGCGTTGACGTCGTCCCGCCCCGAGTCACCAGCGCGATCGCCTGGAGCGCGGTCAGGATTACCAGCACGACGCGGGTCCGGCTGGTCACCGCACGGCGGTTCGCTGATCGGGACCGGAATGCCGGAAGCAGGCGGCCCGGTACTGACTGGGCGTGAGGCCGGTGCTGCGCCGGATCTGCCTGCGGAGGTTGGACGCGGTGCCCAGTCCGCTGCGGGCCGCCACCTGGTCCAGACCACCGGCGTCGGTTTCCAGTAGCCGCCGGGCCAGTTCGACCCGTTCCAGGTTCAGCCACGCCAGCGGTGTCGTGCCCAGCTCGGCGCGGAACCGGCGGTGCACCGTGGTGATGCTCTGGCAGGCGTGCGCGGCGAGGTCGGCGACGGTGAGCGGGGTGTCCAGCCGCCCCCGCGCCCAGGCCAGGGTGCTGCTCAGCGAGCGCTGGTGGGTGTCGGGCACCGGTTTCTCGACGAACTGCTTCTGGCCCCCTTCCCGGTAGGTCGAGAAGACGAGCCGCCTGCTGACGGCGTTGGCGACTTCCGCGCCGTGGTCGGTGCGGACGATGTGCAGGGCGAGGTCGAGGGCGGCCGCGCTGCCCGCCGAGGTCAGCACCGAACCGTCGTCGACGAAGAGCAGGTCCTCGCGCAGGTCCACGGCGGGGAAGCGGCGCCGGAACCCGTCCGCGAGCTGCCAGTGCACGGTCGCGGGGCGGTGGTCGAGCAGACCGGCTTCGGCGAGGGTGAAGGCGCCGGTGCACAACCCGACGATCCGTGCTCCGCGGGCGTGCGCGTCACGCAGGGCGGTGAGCACGGACGGCCGGGTCGGAGTGTCCACATCGGGCCGGTTGGGCACGAACACCGTGTGGACGTCCCGCAGCGCCGACAGCGGCGCCGCGCTTCCCACGGTGAACAGGTGATCGCGGACGGGGACCGAGCGGCGCGGCGCGATGACCTGGAGCGCGTAGAGCTCCCGCCCGATCTCGGGCCGCCTGCGGGCGCCGAACACCTCGCACACGCAGGCGAATTCGAAGGGGTTCGATCCCTCGTCGAGGAGCAGGCCCACCGGAACCGGGTGGTAGGAATCGCGCGTCATCCGCCATTCCTACCACTGGTTCCCCGGCGACTCCGGCGGCACGATCGGAACCTCACCACGAGGAGGACGATCATGACCGCGATCGATCTGGCCCGCGAGGCGGCCGAACTCACCGAGTTCTGGTCGCAGCGGGTCCTCGCCGAGGCCAACGGCAACCTGTTCAAGGTCGCGAAGGGCATCGGCTCCACGAACTGGCACCGGCACGACGACCAGGACGAGACGTTCCTCCTGCTCAGCGGCAGGCTGCGGATCCGGCTGCGCACCGGGGACGTCGAGCTGCGCCCCGGCGACCTCTACGTGGTCCCGCGCGGGACGCAACACTGCCCGGTGGCCGACGAAGAGGCCCGCTTCCTGCTGATCGGCCCGGCGATCACGTCCACCGCCGCCGGGGGGAAGCCGTCGTGGAGTGCCGAAGGCGGCGGTGGGCCGAGCTCGACGTGAAGGCCCGCCACCGCGCGGCCCTCGACCGGGCGGCGGGAAGCGGCGTCATCCGGCGGCGGCGAGTGCGTCTTCGCGCTGCCGGGCGAGGTGGCCCGCCGCCCCGGCCATCAGGGCGTCGAGGTGGTCGCGCGTGGTGAGCAGGGTCGCGATCTGCGCGTCGATCCGCTCCCGCTCGCTTCGCATCACCTCCAGCGTCTGCGCGGTGACGTCTTCCGCGGGGGTGTCGACGCAGGGCAGCAGCGCGGCGATCGTCTCGCTCGACAGGCCCGCGTCGAACAGCCTGCGCAGCAAGCGCACCCGGTCCACCGAGTCCTCGGTGTACAACCGCTGCGCCCCCGTCGTCCGCGTGGAGGTCAGCAGGCCGCGCTCCTCGTAGTAGCGGAGCGAGCGGATGCTGACCCCCGTACGGGCGGACAAATCGCCGATGCGCATCCTCGAGCCCTCTTCGATCACTGTGACCTCCGCCACTTCTCGTTGAAGCTGACATGCATGTCAGATTCTAGCCTTTGGTCGGAACCACAACGGGAAAGGACACCATCGTGGACATCGTGGGATCGGTCGCCTTGGTCACCGGGGCCAACCGGGGTCTCGGCCGGGAGTTCGTCGAGCAGCTTCGCGAGCGCGGCGCCGAGAAGGTGTACGCCGCCGCCAGGGACATCAGCAGCATCACGACGCCGGGCGTCGTGCCCCTGGCCCTGGACCTGCTCGACCCGGCGGGCATCGAGCGGGCCGCGCGCCAGGCGGGGGACGTGACCCTGCTCGTCAACAACGCCGGGATCGCGACCGGGCAGAACCTCATCCGCGGCGACCTCGCGCAGGTCCGCCGGGAGATGGAGACCCACTTCTTCGGCACCCTGGCGGTCACCCGCGCCTTCGCCGACACCCTCGGCCGCAACGGGGGCGGGGCGATCGTCAACGTCCTGTCGGTGCTGTCCTGGTTCTCCTGGAACGGGGCCACGTCGTACTCGGCCGCGAAGGCGGCGGAGTGGAGCCTGACCGCGGGCACGCGCGTCGAGCTCGCCGACCAGGGCACGCAGGTGGTGGGGGTGCACCTCGGCGCCGCCGCGACCGACATGATGGGTGACCACGACGGCCCCATGCTCAAGCCGAGCGAGGTCGTCGGGGCCGCTCTCGACGGACTGACCGACGGCGCCGTCGAAGTCCTCGTGGACGAGTGGAGCCGGACCGCGAAGGCGGGCCTCGCCCAAGACCCGGCCGAGTTCTACGCCGTGGCCCCCCGCCCGGTCGTGAGGCGGACGGCCGAACCCCGCTGACCGCTCCGGCCCGCCCGACACGGGGCGGTCGCGGCATGCGTCGCGACCGCCCCGGGACCGGCGGTCGGCACCGCCGCAGGGAAGGGCGGTCGGCGCCGCCCCGGGAATCGGTGCCGCACAAAAGTCGTACAGGCGCTGCACTACGGCAGGCGTGCCATCCGGCATCTCGTCTGTGCCTGCACTGGTCACGCTGGTGCAGGAGTCGGTTTGGCAGGGCGGAATGTCATGGTGTCAGTAGCTGCTGACGGAGAAGCTGGACAGGCAGCCCGCAGGCACTGTGGCGTGTACGCCGATTCCCCACTCTCCGCGGTATCCGACCGCATCCCCACCCACGAAGCCGACGCGGCCATCAGCGACGGCATGGAAGCAGGCGCCCGGAACCCACGACAATTCGAAGACCGCGCCGCCTGACGCCTGGTTGTCCCGACCTACCGAAGATGGCGGCGGTTCCGAAAACACGGCGGGCGGAGACGCAAGGAAGGCAGCGGACGCGGTCAGTCGGGTGCGCGACGACCCGGAGCGGTTCGCTTCGGTTGAGCGGATTCGCGACGCCCGCGGCGTGCTCGTGTGCTGCTGCCGCGCGAGCACGGCATTTCGCGGCGCTGAACGGCTCGTATGGCTACCTGCGGCAGTTCACCTCGCAGGTCCTCGACTTCATACCGTTCGCCAGCGGCAACGCCGCGGCCGAGCTGCCGGGCGCGGTGGCGCTCTGCGGTGCTGAACGCCACCCGCGCCTGCGGTGTCCCCTGCGGCACGCCGACTGGATTCGTCGCGGTCCGCTGGTGCGGCTACCTCAAGACCACCGCCGTCAACGGCCGCGTGACGGCATATCGGCGCTGCCGGGAGCTGGACGTGCTGCTTGCGCTGCGTGACGGGAACGCGTTCGTGCCGGGCAACCACACTGGCGTCTTGGTGCTGCGCGCCTCTCACCGCGCGGGCGTACAGCGCGGGGATCGGCCGCCGTTGCCCGCGCTGGCCTGGTGCTGTGCGTCATGCCGGTGGCTCGGGCCACCGGGGCGGCTTGCTGATCAACTCCCCCGGGAACCGCACGGCGATGCGGTCCAGATAGAGCTGGACCTCGTCCCTCTGCGGACTGCTGTGCCTCAACGCCGCGTCGCACAGTCGCTCCCAGCGTGGGTCCGCCTGCGAAAGGGCTGCCTTGGCATGGTGCAAGGCGGTGGAGCAGCGCAACAGAATCGCGATGAGCGTGTCGTCGTCGATGGTGCTGGGAGCCGGGAATTTCAGCAGCCACAGCAGGAAGTCTGTGGCGAATTTGGGAGACCACTGGCCACCCCGGACCGCGAGCACGAAGCAGGCGAACTCCGCGAGGGTCTCCGCCGCCTTGGGCTGGAACCGGTGTGGATCCATACGCCGGAGGATCTTCACATTCGGGTAGCCGAGCAGAAGTCTGATCTGCCCGCCGAGTACGACCTCCTCGGACGTTGCGGACTGGAATCGGTCGTGCAGGGCCAGGCTCGCTGTTGTCAACAACGTCCTTTCCCGGTTGTGTCCCCGAAATTCGAGGTCTTCCACGTTCAGCCGGGTGTCACGCAAGCCATCGATGTGATGCCGGACAGCGTGGTGCAGTGAGTTGTAGGCGGTAGGTTCCAGACCTGCCGCCCAGAGGTTGACGAGTGAGAGCCACCGGGTGTCAGGGTCGGCGTCCGGCCAGAGACGCGCCGCGTGCGCGTTCCCGAAGGCCACGCGCAGCAGGAGCAGGTTGGCCGAGTACGCGGCGGCTGCGCGGATGTGGTCGGCGCCCAGTGGTTGGTACTCGCCGAATTTCGTCTCCGGTGCCCGGCGGACGGGGATGAGCTGCTCCAGCACCTCGACGACATCGGCGGCCTCGTCCTCGCCCAAGGCGTGCAGCAGATCTTCTGCAAATTCGTAGACCGGGCGTTGGGCGGTCAACACTTGGTGTGAGAGCAGCGCGTAGAGCAGTTCGTCGTCCGGCGCCTGACGTTTGCGGCGGCCGTGGACGCTCGCGGCGGTGTCGCGCAGTACCTCGACGACGTGGCGGGCGACGAGGTACTCGGCGAAGGTCAGGTGCAGGAATTCGTAGCTGCGGTGCACCACGTCGGTCAGGGCTTCGGCAGAGTGCACGAAGAAGAATTCGCCGAGCACACGGGTGCCGTCCGGGACCTCTTCCTGGAGGGTGCGCAGGTCGGAGATCAGTTCGGCCTCGCTGATGGACTGCCTGCCCCGGTTGAACATTCCCAGCGCGGCGATGGCCAGGCGGGTGATCTGAGCCTCGACCGCCTCCGTCAACTCCTCCTCGCGCGGGACGTGCCCGCGTTGTTTGGTGACCTCGCGGCGGGCGTAGGTGTCGAACAGTCGGGTGTAGAGGTCGGTCTGTGACAGGTCCCTCTCGACCGTCGTCGCCGGGTCGGTGAAGTAGAGGCTGAGCATGAGCAGCAGCAGCGGTTGGGCAGCCAGGTTGAGGTGGTCGAGCGCGACTTCGACAGGCAGGGAGCGCTGCGGGTTGTGGGCGTTCCATGCCTCCACCCACAGCGTGATCTGGGGTTTGTCGAACTCCTCGATCTTCACCACGGGGGTGCCCTCGGGGATGCGGATGTGGTCGGCGACCAGGACCCGGGAGGTGACGACGACGGCGACCGGATGGCCGAGGGCTGCCTCGACGCGCTGGAACTCGACCAGGTCGGTGAGGTAGCTCGCGCGATCGGTCGTCGTGGCCTGGAGCAACTCGTCGAGGCCGTCGAGGATGACCACGCGCAGGGAGTTGGAGCTCTGCTCGGCCAACGCCGACCACTGCACCGCGCCGTGGGTGGCCTGAGACAGGCCCTGGCTGATCTGCTGCGACACGTGGACGTTGGCGTCGACGCGGCGCAGCGGGATGCGGATGACGGTGTGGTGCTCGGGCAGGCGGGCCGCGAGGACCTTCATGAGCAGCGACTTCCCGGCGCCCGGGTGGCCGAGCAACAGCAGCGGGCGGCGCAGCGCGTCCTCGGTGAGGAAGTGGCGGGCCAGCGCGAGATCCAGGTCCGCCGACACGGGCAGGGGTTTCCACCAGGTCTCGCTGGCGAACTGGGCGAGCGGGTGCGCCCGGGTGGCGCGGAAGCGCGGGGTGATGAAGATGTCGCCGACTGAGGGGAAAGCGGCGCCGGTGCCGTAGCCGTCCTCGTTGACCTCGATGACGGGTCGGGAGAGCTCGGCGCGGTTGAGGTCGCGGAGTGTCTGGCGCAGATCCCGGGCAGGCAGGGCGGTGCCTGCGCCGAGGAGGCTTTCCATCCGCGCCAGGGCGGAGCGGGTGGCAGCGTGCTCGCCGAGGTCGGACCAGACCTTGAACTCCGTGACGGTGGCGGCGAGGGTGAGGAAGGAGCTGCGGTAAGCGCCTTCGACGGACGCGAGGACCTCCGAGGTGTCGGCGAAGGCAGTCACCTTCAAGCCGTGCAGGAAGGAGTTGATGTCTTGTAGGGTGTGCTCGGCCCAGTCGAGGATGTTGGCGACGTTCTCGTGGAAGCCGTCGGTGAGCGAGGGCGCTGGCACGGCGGCGTCGTAGAGGTGGCGGATGAGCGGTTCCCCGCTGTGGTCCCACTGGCGCGTCACGAGGCCGAGCTTCTCCGCGTCGGAGATGGCGGCGTCGGGGTAGATGCGGTCGATCGTGTCGAACAGCGCGGAGACGGCGATCGTGGTGTGGGCGGCGATGACGAGCTGGTGGCGTTCGAGGCCGCCCGTGCGCAGCAGGCGGTCGGAGACGGCGGCGCACGCGCGGCGGATCAGACCGGTGGCCTCGTTCTTCTGGTCGACCAGCTCGAACAGGGCGCTGATGGGTGGAACGCCGACCGAGCCGAGGACGACCCCGCCGAGGAGGGAGTCGAGCCGGTCGAGCCAGGGGCGGTCGTGGTGGCCCAAAATCTGCAGGGCACCGCGAAAGGTGATGGCCGGGTCACGTCGCACGGTGTACAGGGTAGAAGCTGATCACGGATCGGGAGCCCATACCCCTGGGTCGCGGAAGGCGGTCGGCTGTCTGGGGCAGGGCCTCGGCGTGGTGCGCGACAGCCGGGTCAGTTTCGCCTACCTCGCCGTCTGCTCGCAGCTTGGCTGGGGCGGACGGTCTGGGGAGCGTTCACACCGGTCACCCTGGTGGTGAGATCACTGCCGTCTGGCCCAGGGTCTTGGCGGTGGCGAGGACCGGGCCGCTCTCGAACACGAGCGTGCGGTGCCTGCCCGTGCCGCCGACGAGCACGTGGCCGGTGCGGAACCACCGGGGGATGCCCGCCGTCGTTGGTGATGCCCTCGGCGGCGATGGTTTCGGCGGTGGCGACCTGCTCGGGCACGGCGAAGTCGCCGGGCGCGCGCAGGTCGTCGCACCCGCGCAGGAACGTGCGCGAGCGCAGCCGCCGGACGTCGTCGATCGTGGCCTCCACGCGGCGGAGCTACCTCGGGTAGCCGATATGGCGGATGTCCTCCTGGAGGTCGGCCAGGACCACCTGAGGATTGAGCGCCGCTACGACCGCCTCGTCCAGGGGACGCAGCGCGAACACGTGCCGCACGGCGTCGAGGTCGATCTCCCTACCGTAATAGTCCGCGGCGAAGTCCGTGAACGCCGCCGAGGTCGCATCGGTCAGCAGCCCGAACAGGTAGGACGCGCCGTCCGCGCGGGTGTCGCCGTTCGGGTAGTCGAAGGTCCCGTGCCGCCACCGCGCGTCGCCCGCTTCGCGCCACAGGCACACGGTCACGGCGTGCGTGCCATCCTCGTCGCGGAAGGCGGGCTCGACCACGTGGTGCTGGAACACCTCAGGCACGCCGTCGAGCAGGCCGGGCCACACCTCGCCGTCGTCGGTGACGTACGGGCTCATCGGCGACTCGTGGTCGAAACCGCAGATGTACGCGCCCGCCGCCGAGAACACGATCGAGTACCCATCACCCGACCCGTTGTCACGTGAGGCGAGTTGCGCACCCTCACCCCAGCCCGCGTGAAACGCGTGGTGCCGCAGGTGCCGATCGGGGCTCAGCACGGCCTCGACCATGGCCATGGCGCGCGACCGGTCACGCAGCTCGTCGATCCCGGGCAGTCGCCGGGCCAGATCAGAAACGCTCATGCGCACATTGAACCGGGGGAGGTGTTCCAGGACGCCGTCGGGACGACCTCGGCGCGGTTATCGCGGCCAAGTCCACCCCGTGAAGCTTGTGCTTCCCTGAACGGAACGGCCGACCCGCGGCGACGCGGTCGATCGGGATCGGTGTCCCGTGGACCACCACATGGGCCATGCCCTCCCGTGTCGCTTCTCGCGACGCCGTCCGCGGTTTTGCGGCTCGCCTGGCGAGCAGTTCGACGGTTTTCCCGACATACCGCCGGACTCACTGCGATGGGCCCGGATCAAGCCGGCCACGAAGGTCAGGGTCGATGTGACAACGGCGACGCGGCGTGGTGGAACAAAATTTTCAGCCTTCGGATGTCGCAGGACGCTCTTGATCCATTTGACGGGTTTCCATTGTGAGGCGATATTTTGACTATACTGTTCTCCGAGGAACAGTGTTTTTGCCGAGTCTGAGCTGCGTCTTTAATGCCCGCTGACAGCGTCTGGCAGCGGTCCCCGCCCGCTCATAGCGTGTGGGGACCTACTCAGCTCAGGGGGAGCCATGGCCAGGAGATTGGTGATCGTCGGTGGGGGTACGGCGGGGTGGATGACAGCGGCGTTCCTCAGCAAGGCTTTCGGGGAGCGGTTGGACATCACCCTGGTGGAGTCGGGGAAAGTCGGGACGATCGGGGTCGGGGAGGCGACGTTCAGCGACATCCGGCACTTCTTCGAGTTCCTGGGGCTGCGGGAGGAGGAGTGGATGCCCGCGTGCAACGCCACGTACAAGTTGGCGGTGCGGTTCCAGGACTGGAGAGAGCCGGGGCACCACTTCTACCACCCGTTCGAGCAGATGCGGTCGGTGGACGGGTTCTCGCTCACCGACTGGTGGTTGAAGCTGCGGCCGTCGGAGCGGTTCGACCGGGACTGCTTCGTCATGGCGTCGTTGTGCGATGCCGAGCGGAGTCCGCGGATGCTTGGTGGGGCCATGCTGGACCAGGGGTATGACCCTTCCGGGGAGTTCCGGGGCCTCACCATGTCCGAGCACCAGGGCAAGACCCAATTCCCCTATGCGTACCACTTCGAGGCCGCGCTGCTGGCCGATTACCTGACCGGGTACGCCGTGGATCGCGGGGTGCGGCACGTGGTGGACGACGTCGTCGACGTTGCGCTGGACGGGAGGGGGTGGATCGACCACGTGCGGACGCAGGAGAACGGCGAGTTGCGGGGGGACCTGTACGTCGACTGCACCGGCTTCCGCGGGCTGCTGGTGAACAAGGCGCTCGGGGAGCCATTCGAGTCCTGGCAGCGGTTCCTGCCCAACGACCGGGCCGTCGCGCTGCAGGTGCCGCTGGACATGGCCGAGCACGGGATCCGGCCGTGCACCACCGCCACCGCGCAGGACGCCGGGTGGATCTGGACCATCCCGCTGTACGGGCGGATCGGGACCGGGTACGTCTACTCCAGCGAGTACACCTCGCCCGAGGAGGCGGAGGAGACGCTGCGGCGGTTCGTCGGACCTTCGGCCGCTGAGGTGCCCGCCAACCACATCCGCATGCGCATCGGCCGCACCCGCAACCCCTGGGTGAACAACTGCGTGGCCATCGGGCTGTCCAGCGGGTTCGTCGAACCGCTGGAATCCACCGGGATCTTCTTCATCCACCACGCCGTCGAGCAACTCGTGCGGCACTTCCCCGGCGACGGGTTCGACCCGGTGCGGCGCGACCTCTACAACAAGTCCGTCGAGAACGTCATGCTCGGCGTGCGGGAGTTCCTGGCACTGCACTACCGGGCAGCAGGGCGGTCGGACACGCGGTACTGGCGCGACGCGAAAACGCGGGAGCTGCCCGACGGGCTCGCCGAGCGGCTGGCGCGGTGGCAGGTGCAGCTGCCCGACTCGGAGACGATATTCCCCTACTACCACGGGCTCCCGCCGTACTCCTACATGTGCATCCTGCTGGGGATGGGCGGGGTGGACCTCGCGCCGTCCGCCGCGCTCGACCTGGCGAGCGAGGACGAGGCGCTCCGGGAGTTCGACCGGATTCGAGCCAGGGCGGACGCGTTCGTGCGCGAGCTGCCCGACCAGCACGAGTACTTCACCGCGCTGCGGGCCTGAACGTGCAACCCACAGGGATCGCGGCCCCGGCGCTGGGGCTGTTGGGGATCTTGGCCGTCGCCCTGGTCGCCGCGCGGGTCGGTGCGCTGCTCGCCCGTGCGCTGCGCCAGCCCGAGGTGGTCGGTGAGGTGGCGGCTGGGCTGTTGTGCGGTCCCGCCGCGGTGTGGCTGCTCGGTTCCGGCCGGGTGGGTGCGCTGCTCGATTCGGGTGCGCTCACCGGGGCCAAGACGGTGGCCGAGGTCGGGTTGGTGCTGTTCCTCCTCGCCGAGGTACGCGACCTGGGCTTGCACCGGAGCGCCCCCGGCGACCGGCGGACGACGCTGCTGGTCGCCGCCGGGTCGCTGGTCGCGCCCGCGCTGTGCGGGCTGCTGCTGGCCTGGTGGGTCTCCGGTGACCCCGTGCTGCGTGGCGCCGCGCCCGCCGCGGCGTTCTGGCTGATGGTGCCGGTCAGCCTGGCGATCACCGCGGTGCCGGTGCTCGCCAGGATCACCGCCCGGCGCCCCGCCGGTGCGGTGGGGCGGACCGCCTTGGCCGCCGCTGTGCTGATCGACGCGGTGACCTGGGTGTGGCTGCTGGTGGCGATCGGCACCGCGGCGGGCGGGTCCGACCGCTGGGTGCGGGCGGTGCTGGTGCTGGGGGGTGCGCTGCTCGTCGCGGTGCTGCTCGGGTGGGCGCTGCGCACCGGGCCCGCCCGTGCCTTGGCCACCGGCCTGCCGCGCACCGCTGCGCTGGTCCTGGCGGCGGCGGTGGTCGTGTTCGCGCTGGCGCTGGAACACCTGGGGCTGACGGTCATCGTCGGCGCCGTCCTCGCGGGACTGGCTGTCCCGGGTGGGGCTGACCGTTCATGGGCGCCGCCGGTGGACCTGCTCGCGCGCCTGGGCACGGCGCTGGTCCCGCTGTTCTTCGTCGTCACCGGCCTGACCGTGCTCACCGGGGATCTGGTGGCGCCCGGTGCGTTGCTGCTCGTCGGGACCTTCGCGCTGGCCGCCGTCGGCAAGCTGGCAGGCGGCTACCTCGGCGCCAGGGCGGCCGGGATGGGCAAGCCGGACGCGATCCGCACCGGCGCGCTGATGAACACCCGTGGGCTCACCGAAATCGTGGTGATCCAGGTCGGTTTCACCTCAGGTGTCCTGACCGCGCCGATGTTCCTGGCGTTGCTGGTGATGGCGTTGGCGACCACGGCGCTGACCGGTCCGCTCCTGCGCGCCGTCGACAACAGAGCACCGGTGGTCGAGCCGGGTGCACCCACAGAGGAGGTGGAGCGGTCGTGACCGAGGACCTGCTGCCTGCCGTTCCCACCGCCGAGGGCTTCCGGGCGATGATGCGCGGCTACCCCACCGGGGTCGTCGTGGTGACCGCGCGCGACGCCGGGGGTATGCCGTGGGGGATGACCTGCTCGTCGCTGTGCAGCGTGGCGGTGGACCCGCCGACGCTGCTGGTGAGCCTGCGCGCGGCGAGCCCGACGTTGGCCGCAGTGCTCGAGGCGGGTGCCTTCTGCGTCAACGTCCTGCACGGCGGGGCACGGCACGTGGCCGAGCTCTTCGCCTCCGGGGCGCCGGATCGGTTCGACCGGGTGCCTTGGGAGCCGTCGGCCGCGGGTCCCCGGCTGACCGGGGCCGCGCGGACGGTCGCCGAGTGCGCGGTGGTGGGCACTCGCCCGGTGGCCGACCACGTGGTGGTCTTCGGCTCGGTCGGGTCGGTCACCGAACTGCCCGGCGACCCGCTGCTGTACGGGTTCCGCGGCTACCGGACCTGGCAGGCGCGGTGAGCTCCCGTCACGGGTGCGCACCGTCGATCAGTGCGATCCCCAGCGGGGTCACGGTATGCAGGACGGCGTTGCGCACCCGGCGGGTGGAAACCAGACCGCTGCGCCGCAACACCGCCGCGTGCTTGCTGGCGCTGGCCGCCGACACCCCCAGCCGCACCGCCAGCTCCGTGGTCGAGCAGCTCGTGCGCAGGGCCCGCAGCGCCGCCGCCCTGGTGGGCCCGACGAGGGCGGCGAGCGCGGCGGGCTCCTCCCGTGCGGGGGTGCCCGCCCACACCCCCGCCGGGGGTGGGGCGGCGAACACCAGGGCCGCGGCCTCCACCCGCTGCTCGGCACCGATGAGCCGGACCGGGCCCCGGGAGAGGAACGCCGACGGGATCAACACCAGGCCCTGCCCTCGCAGGTGCACGTCCGGCCCGCCCGGTCCGGGCAGCGACAGCACCGGCGGTTCCCATCGCACCCTCGGGTGCAGGGTGGCGAGGAGGTGCTGCACCCCGCGCGCCATCACCACCCGGCCCCTGGCCTCGCAGTCGGCCCGCAGGTGGCGCAGCAGCACGGGCCAGTGTGGCGACACCCCCGCCCGCCACAGCTCGACCAAGCCCGCGGCGGCGCCGCGGTGGCGGGGCGCGCGGGCCCTGGCGACGAAGTCCTCGGTCCCACCGGCCAGTTCCACCAGGTCGAGCAGCTCTGCCACCGAGCAGTCCGCCTCGGGCCCGCCCAGCAGCGCACTCAGGTTCGGAGTGTGGAGAAGCGCGGCCTCGACGAGGCGGTGCCAGCGGCGGAACGGGCCGGACGCCGGGCCGCGCAACCGCTCCAGGGCGAACGCGGTCTCCGCGACCGCCCCCACGGTCGGCTTCAGCCTGACCTCGGCGAGGTCGGCCGCGGTGAGGAACACCCTGCGCACGGCGGCGCCCTAGACCGCGTCTCGGCCGAGGCGCGCGGCGACCCAGCCGTCGTCGTAGACCGTCTCCGCGTAGGCGTGCCCCAGGTCGGGGGAAATCGCCACCGCCATCGTGCCCGCACCGGCTCCCGCCTGCTCCAGCCAGGTCCGCGCGCCGTGCAGCACGGTGCCCGACGACCCGCCGAGCAGGTAGCCGCGCCTGGCCAGCTCCCGGCAGGCGCGCACGCCGTCGACCTCCGCCACCAGCACCACGTCGTCCACGTAGGACTCGTCCAGGATGGCGGGGCGCACGCTGGTGCCCAACCCCGGCACGTGGCGCGGGCCGGGCGGGCCGCCGAACGTGGTCGACCCCGCGGTGTCCACCGCGACCACCGCCACCGAGGGCCGGTTGCGCCGGAACCAGCGGGCGCAGCCCATCAGCGTCCCGGTGGTGCCCGCGCCGACGAACAGCACGTCGAGGTCGGCGAAGTCTTTCGCGATCTCTTCGGCCGTGCTGTGGTAGTGCGCCCCCCAGTTGCCCGGGTTGGTGTACTGGTTGAGCCACACCAGGTCCGGGTCAGCCGCGCACAGCTCGCGCACCAGCGCCAGCCGGGCAGCCAGGTGCGAGCCGTGCCTGCCGGGGTCGCTGACCACGTGCAGCGCCGCACCGAGCGCGCTGATCTGCGCGCGGGCGGCGCGGGTGCTGCGGTCGTCGGTGACGCAGGTGAACCGGTACCCGCGGGCGGCGGCGACCACGGCCAGCGCGACGCCCATGTTGCCGGACGAGGACTCCACCAGCGCGCCGCCCGGGCGCAGTTCGCCGCTGCGCTCCTTGTCCGACACCATCGCCTCGGCGGCCTTGAGCTTGATCGAGCCCGCGAAGTTGAAGCCCTCGCACTTGAGGAACAGGGCGCTGGGGACCAGGTCGGTGAGGTCGACGTAGAGGTCACCGAGGGTGAACTCGCAGGGGCTGGAAACGATGACGGCCACGGGCACACCGTGGCCTCGGCCGCGATATCGATTCTATACAGCGTCTACGGTGCCGGGGCGATAGCCCCCGTACAACTGGAGTATAGGTCGCCCCCGCAGGGTTCGTGGCACGCGAACCGAGGGGAGTGCCATGTCGGAGCAGTCCGAGCGCGCGCCGTGGGCGCCGGTCGAGGTGGTGCCCAGCGGCGGTGGCGACGCGCGCCCCGCCGCGCTGGTGGAGCGGTTGGTCGACACCGCGGGCACCGACGCGCTGCTCGCCGGGTGCGGGGCGGTGGTGTTCCGCGGTTTCCGGCTCACCGAGGCCGACCTGGACAGCGTGCTGGACCTGTTGCTGCCCAACCGCTTGGCCTACGTACACGGCAACTCGCCGCGCACCAAGGTCGGCAGGGACGTCTACACCTCCACCGAGTACCCGCCCGCCCACACCATCTCCATGCACAACGAGATGTCCTACGCCGCGCGCTGGCCCGCCCGGCTGGCCTTCTTCTGCGACCGCGCCGCCGGGACCGGTGGAGCGACACCGGTCGTGGACGGGCAGCGCTGGCTCGCCGCGCTCGACCCGGGGGTGCGCGCGGCCTTCGCGGGCGGGGTGCGGTACACACAGAACCTGCACGGCGGCAAGGGGTTCGGCAAAAGCTGGCAGGAGACGTTCGAGACCGACGACCGCGGCGCCGTCGAGCGGTTCCTCGCCGACGCCGAGGCGCAGTGGTGGTGGCGGCCCGACGGCGGGCTGCGGGTGACCCAGTTGCGCGCGGCCACCACCCGCCACCCGGGGACCGGGGCCGAGGTCTGGTTCTCCCAGGCCGACCAGTGGCATCCCGACACCCTCGGCGACGAGGTCGCGCGGGCCCTGCGCAGCATCATGCCGGAGGAGGACATGCCGCAGGCGGTGTCCTACGCGGACGGTGCGCCGATCCCCGCCGAGCACGTCCGGCACGTGCGCGAGCGGGGTCTGGCCGAGGCGGTGGACGTCGACTGGCGCGCGGGTGACCTGCTGCTCGTCGACAACGTGCGGGTCGCGCACGGCAGGCGCCCGTTCACCGGGCCGCGCCGCGTGCTCGTGGCCATGTCCGACTGATCGGGTGCCGGGGAGGAGCGACCGCATGGGCTGGGACGGGGAAGTGGGCGTGGTGGACGGCAGCGGTCCGGTCGAGGAGCTGCCGCTCGGTGCCGTGGCGCGCGCGGTGTGGCTGGCCCACCAGACCGACCCGACCGCCGCCTGGTACACCTGCGCCGAGTACCTGTTGGTGCGCGGTCGCGTCGACGCCGCCCGCCTGGCCTCGGCCTGGGAGCGGCTGGCGGTCGAGGCGGAGGTGCTGCGCGTGTGCGCGGTCCCGGGCCGGGGCGCGGGACCCGTCGCGGTCCTGCGGGACGGCCCCGCCGCGTGGCCGGTGCGCGTCGACGTGTCGACCGCGCCGGACCCGGTGGCCGAGGCGGTCTCGTGGATGCGCGCGGATGCCGGGCGACCGGTCGACCTGGAGCGTGGACCGGTCACCTCGGCGGCACTGATCCAGGTGGGGCCGGAGACCTCGGTGGTCTACTTCCGCTCGCACCACAGCGTCGTGGACGGCCTCGGGTTCCACCTGCTGGGGGCGCGCCTCGCCGAGCTGTACGGCGATCTCGACGCACCGGACCCGTTGGGGCGCCTGGCACCGCTGGCTGAGCGGGAACGCCGCTACCGGAACTCGGCGTCGCTCGCCGCCGACCGCGACCACTGGCTCGGGCGCTTCGGCGACATCCCGGAACCGCCGCTGCTCCCGGCGTGCGGCGGTACGTCCGGCAGCGCCCCCGGCGAGCGACCGAGGTGGGTGGCCCCGTTGCCCGCCGAGGACGTCGAGCGGTTGCGGGAGGTCGCAGGTGCCGCGGGTGTGACCTGGCAGGCCGTGCTCACCGCCGTGGTGGCCGGGTACGCGCACCGCGCGACCGGGCGGACCGACGTGGTGCTGGGCCTGCCGGTCTCGGGCAGGCGCGGCGCCACTGCCTCGCGGACCGCGGCCATGACCACCAACACCGTACTCCTGCGCTTCCCGGTGACACCCGCGATGTCACTGGTCGACCTGGTCCCGGTGGTCACCGACGAGTTGCGCGCGGCGTTGCGCCACGAGCGCTTCCCACTGGACGAGCTGGCCAGGGGGCTCGGGGTCCGCGGCGCGGCCGAGTTGCTCGGCCCGGTCCTCAACTTCATGCCCTACGACCGGGACGTGGCCTTCGGCCCGTTCGCCGCGAGCACGCACAACATCGCCTCCGGTCCGGCGCCGGACGTCACCGTCACCGTGCGCGGCCGGGTCGGGGGCGGCCCGATGTCCTGGGTGCTCACCGGGAACCCTGAGCGCCACGACCGCGCCGGGCTCGCCGACCACCAGCGCAGGCTCGCCGCGTTCACCGCCGCCGTGCTCGCCGCCCCGGACCGACCGCTCGGCGGGGTACCCCTCGTGACGCGGGCCGAGCACCACGAACTCGTGGTCGCGCGGAACGCCACGCGGACCGGGCACCCGGCGCGGTCGATCGTCGCGTCCTTCGTGGAGCGCGCGGCGCTCGTGCCCGACCGCACCGCCGTCACCGGTGAGCGGGGTGAGCTGACCTACGCCGAGCTGGACGAGCTGTCCGCCGCGCTGGCGGGCAGGCTGCGCGCGGCCGGTGTGGGCGCGGAGGACTTCGTCGCTCTGGCCATGCCGAGGTCCCCCGAGCTGATCGTGGCCACGCTCGCGGTGCTGCGGGCCGGAGCGGCCTACGTCCCGGTGGACTTGGCCTACCCCGAGGAGCGGATCATCCACCTGCTCGGCGACCTGCGCCCTGCGTGCGTGCTCAGCACCACCGAATGGGCGGACAGGCTGCCCACGGGCACCGAACCGCTGCTGACCGACGTGCCGGACCCGGCGGTCGCGCCCCTGTTCGACCCGGTCGAACCGCACCCCGCGCAGGCCGCGTACGCCATCTACACCTCCGGTTCCACCGGCGCGCCCAAAGGAGTCGTCGTGCCACACGAGGGTTTCCACAACCTGGTGCGCGACCACGCCGACCGGTTGGAAGTGACTGCCGACAGCCGGGTGTACCAGCTGGTGTCCCCCAGCTTCGACGTCGCGGTGGGTGACACGTGGCCGGTACTCCTGGCGGGGGGAACGCTCGTGCTCGCCCCGGCAGACTGGCGTTCCGCCGCCGGGGAACTGGCGGGCAGGCTGCGCGCGGCCCGCGTGACCCACGCCAGCATCCCCGCCGCGCTGCTGCCCCGCGTCCCGTCCGACAACCTCCCCGACCTGCGCGTGCTGGTGACCGGTGGCGAGGCGTCCGACCCCGGGGCGGTCCGGCGGTGGGCTGAGGGCAGGCAGCTGCACAACGTCTACGGCGTCACCGAAGCCAGCGTCGCCTCCACCGCGGGGCTACCACTCGCCGGGGACGGCACCCCGTCGATCGGCGCCCCGATCGCCAATACCCGCGTGCTCGTCCTCGACTCGGCGCTGCAACCGGTGCCGCCCGGAGCCACCGGCAGGCTGTTCGTCGCGGGCGCGGGTGTGGCGCGCGGTTACCTGCGGGCACCCGGCCGGACCGCCGACCGGTTCGTGCCCGACCCGTTCGGCCCGCCGGGGTCGCGCGCCTACCGCACCGGCGACCTGGCCCGCTGGTTGCCCGACGGCACGCTGGAGTTCCTCGGCCGCGACGACGACCAGGTGAAGGTCCGAGGACACCGGGTCGAACCCGCCGAGGTCGACGCCACGTTGCGCGCGCACCCGGCCGTGCTGGCCGCGGCCACGGTCATCCGCGCCGATGGCGGTCCCCGCCGCCTGGTGTCCTACGCCCAAGCCGGGCCGGGGGCCACCGCCGCCGGGCTGCGCGCCTTCGCCGCCGAGCGGCTGCCCGCGCACGCCGTGCCCGCCGTGGTGGTCCTGGTCGAGGAGATCCCGGTGACCGCGCACGGCAAGGTGGACCGGGATCGGCTGCCCGTCCCCACATCCGCTCCCGCCGGGGACACATCGAGGACCACGCCGAGGGTGGGCGCCCTCTGCGCGGTGTTCTCCCGGGTGCTGGGGCAACCGGTCGGCCCGGACGACTCCGTGTTCGACCACGGCGCCGACAGCATCGCGGTCCTCGCGCTGGTCTCCGCCGCCCGCGACGCCGGGTTCGGGTTCACCGCGCGACACGTGTTCGAGCACCCGGCGCCCGCCCTGCTCGCCGCGCTCGACGAGCCTGCCGACGCCACCCCGCCCGCGGTGCCGGTCGTGGACCCGTTGCCACCGGCGCAATCCGCCCGGCTGCGGGAGCGGCACGGTGCGGCAGCGCGGGTCCTGCCGATCACCCCGCTGCAGGAGAGCTTCCTGTTCCTGCGCGAACTCGACGGGGACGACGACGCCTACACCGCCCAGCTCTCCCTCGACCTGGCCGGGCCAGTGGACCCGGCGCGGCTGCGCGCCGCGGCCACCGCCCTGCTGCGCAGGCACCCGGCGCTGCGCGCGGCCTTCCACCACCGTGACCTCGACCGGCCCGTGCAGGTCGTTCCCGCCCGGGTAGAGCTGCCGTGGGCCGAGCACGACCTGGGCACCTCGGCGGCGGCCGACCGTGAGCGCCTCGCCCGCGCCATCGCCGAAGCCGAGCGGCGCACGCCCTTCGACCCGGCGGAGCCGCCGCTGCTGCGGTTCGCCGTCCTCCGGTTCGCCCCCGACTCCCACCGGGTACTGCTCACCGCCCACCACGTGCTCTGGGACGGGTGGTCGACCGCGCTGCTGGTGCGGGAGTTGCTCGCCCTGGTCGCGGACCCCACCGGGGCCGCCCTGCCCGAGCCGGTGCCCGCCGAGGCGCACCTGGGCTGGCTGGCCACCCGCGACCGGCCCGCGGCCGAGGCCGCCTGGCGTGCGGCGCTGGCCGGTCTGACCGCCCCGACCCTGGTCGGCGCCGGGTCCGGCCCGCCGGGGCAGGTCCGCGTCCGCGCCCGACTCGACCCGGAGCTGGCCGCCGGGGTGACCGCGTTGGCCCGCGCCGCCGGGGTCACCGAGAGCACCGTGTTCCACGCCGCCTGGGCCGACCTGCTGTCGCGGCTCACCGGGCGCGAGGACGTCGTGTTCGGTTCGTCGGTCTCGGGCAGGCCACCCGAGTTGCCCGGGGCGGACCGGATCGTCGGGCTGCTCAGCAACACCATCCCGGTCCGTCGCACCGCCCAGCCGGGCGAGGACGTGGTGGCCGCGCTGCGCAGGCTGCAGTGCGAACAGGCCGACCTGCTGGCCCACCAGCACCTCGGACCGGGCGAGGTTCAGCGGGTCAGCGGACTCCCCGGCCCGCTCTACGACACCGCCATCAGCGTCGTCGCGGGCGCCATGGCCGCGGACGGGGTGGCCGATCACCCCGGTGCGCCGCGCCTGGTCGGCACCGACGTCACCGATGCCACCCACTACCCGCTGCGGCTGGTGGTCCTGCTCGGACCCACCCCCGAGTTGGTGGTCGGGCACCGGCCCGACCTGTTCCGCCGCAGCTCAGGACCGCTGGAGCTGCTGCTGGCGCGGCTGGCCGACCTGGTCGCCGCCGCGCCGCGACCGGCGGGCGTGCCGTGAGCGGCGCCCGTACCCCGACCGGACCTGCAGGAGGAGACGAGAGCCGTGCGCACAGCGGGGACCTACATCCAGGGGCTCGGCGCCGTCGTGCCCGAACCCGTGCCCATCGCCGAGGCGGTCCGCGCCGGGCGCTACCCGGCCGAGGAGGTGGAGTTGCACGAGCTCGGCGGCGCTGCCGTGGCCGGTGACGTGCCCGCCGCGGACTTGGCGCTGGCGGCCGCGCAGGAGGCCTTCAAGCGCGCGGGCCACCCGCCGGACGGCCTCGACCTGCTGCTCTACGCCTCGTCCTGGCACCAGGGACCGGACGGTTGGCAGCCGCAGTACCACCTGCAGCGCCACCTGGTCGGCGGTGACGTGCTGGCGCTGGAGCTGCGCCAGGGCTGCAATGGCGTGCTCGGCGGGCTGGAGCTGGCCGCGGGTTACCTGCGCGGCCGCACTGCCGACGGCCGCGCCCACCACGCGCTGGTCGTCGGCGCGGACAACTTCGGCACGCCGATGATCGACCGCTGGCGGATGGGCCCCGGCTACGTCGCGGGCGACGGCGCCTGTGCGGTGCTGCTGGGTACCGAGCCCGCCTTCGCCGAGCTGCTGGCCGCCGGGTCGCTCGCGGTCCCCGAGGCCGAGGGCATGCACCGGGGCGACGAGCCGCTGTTCCCGCCCGGCCCGACCATCGGCAGGCCGCTGGACTTCGCCGGGCGCAACGCCGCCTACCGCCGCCGGGCCCTCGAGGAGGGCACCGGCACGGCCGCGCTGGTCGGCATCCACCAGCGCTCGTTGCAGGTCGTGGAGCGCACCCTCGACGAAGCCGGGGTGGCGCTGGCCGACATCACCAGGGTCGCGTACATGAACTACTCCAAGGAGATCGTGGAGCAGCGGTGCCTGGCGCCGCTCGGCCTGCCGCTCTCGGCGTCCACCTGGGACTTCGGGCGGATGCTGGGGCACCTGGGGACCAGCGACCAGGTCGTCTCGTTCGACCACCTGCTTATCACCGGGGAGCTGCGCCCTGGCGACCACTTCCTCATGCTGGGCGTCGGTCCCGGTGTCACGCTCTCCGCGGCGGTGGTGCGCGTGCACGCACCGGCGCCGTGGACATCCGGAGCGGGGGTGGACCGCTGATGGCCGAGCACAGCACACCCCGGAACACCGCAGCCGGGAACACAGCACCAGGGGACACCACACCCGAGCCGGTCGCGATCGTCGGCCTCGGGTGCCGGTTCGCGGGTGGCGCGGACAGCCCCGCGCTGTTCTGGGATCTGCTCGCCGAGGGGCGCGACGGCATCGGCGACCTGCCAGAGGGCCGCTGGGACGACTACCGCGACCGCGGCCCCGACCACGCCCGCGCCCTGCGCCGGGCCACCGCCCGGGGCGGTTTCCTCGCCGACGTCGCCGGGTTCGACCCGGCCTTCTTCGGGCTCAGCCCGCGCGAAGCCGAGCTGATGGACCCGCAGCAGCGGCTGCTGCTCGAGCTGACCTGGGAGGCGCTGGAGGACGCGGGCATCCCGCCGGACTCGCTGGCGGGCGGGGACACCGGTGTGTTCGTCGGCATCGGCTCCGACGACTACGGCAGGCGGATGCTGGAGGACCTGCCCACCATCGAGGCGTGGACCGGCATCGGCGCCGCGCTGTGCGCCTCGGCCAACCGCGTCTCGCACGCGCTGGACCTGCGTGGCCCGAGCCTGGCGGTCGACACAGCGTGCTCGGCGTCGCTGGTCGCCGCGCACCTGGCATGCCAGGCGCTGCGTGCTCGGGAGTGCGGCTTGGCCGTCGTCGGCGGGGTCAACCTGGTCTTGGCCCCCGGCCTCACGCTCACCCTCGACGCCGCGGGCGCGACCGCTCCGGACGGGCGGTGCAAGCCGTTCGACGCCGAGGCCGACGGCTACGGCCGCGGCGAGGGCGGTGGTGTCCTGGTGCTCAAGCTGCTCGCCGATGCCCGCCGCGACGGCGATCCGGTGGTCGCGGTCATCCGGGGCAGTGCGGTCAGCCAGGACGGCCGCACCAACGGGATCATGGCGCCCAACGGGCAGGCCCAGCGCGACCTCGTCGCCCTGACCTGCGCCAGGGCCGGGGTCGACCCGGTCACGGTCGACTACGTCGAGGCGCACGGCACCGGAACCCGGCTGGGCGACCCGCTGGAGGCGGGTGCGCTCGGCGCGGTCTACGGGACAGGCAGGCCCGGGGACCGCCCGTGCCTGATCGGTTCGGTGAAGGGGTCGATCGGACACCTGGAGGCGGGCGCGGGCGTGGCCAGCCTGATCAAGGCGGCGCTCGCCGTCCGGCACGGCGAGATCCCGGCGAGCCTCGGCTTCAGCAGCCCCAACCCGGCGATCGACTGGGCAGGGTCGGGGCTGCGGGTCTCCACCGCGCACCAGCCGTGGCCGTCGTCGGACGGACCGCGCCGCGCAGGCGTCTCCGGGTTCGGCTACGGCGGCACCATCGGGCACGTGTTGCTCGAGCAGGCGCCCGACGACCTGGGCGGACCCGCCGGGGAGCGCGGCGGCGCGACCGTGTTCCCGCTGTCCGCGCACACTCCCTCCGCCCTGCGCGACCGGGCGGGCGCGCTGGCCGACCTGCTCGCCGGGGCCCGGGCGCCCGACGCGGCGGATGTGGCGCACACGCTCGCGCTGCGCCGGACCCACCTCGCCCACCGCGCGGCTGTGGTCGCCGCCGACCGCGACGAACTGGTCGCCGGGCTGCGGTCGGTCGCTGACGGGCAACCCGGCCCCGCGCTGCGCACCGGGGAGGCGTCGGCCGACCGCGCGGCACCGGTGTGGGTGTTCTCCGGGCACGGGTCGCAGTGGGCCGGGATGGGCCGGGAACTCCTGGCCACCGACCCGGCCTTCGCCGCCGCGATCGAGGAGTTGGAACCGGTGTTCCTCGAGGAGATCGGCTTCTCTCCCGCCCGGGTGCTGCTCGAGGCGGACTTCTCCACCGTGGACCGGGTGCAGACGATGATCTTCGCCGTGCAGGTCGGGCTCGCCGCGAGCTGGCGGGCGGCGGGGGTGCGCCCGGCCGCCGTGATGGGCCACTCGGTCGGCGAGGTCGCCGCCGCCGTCGCCGCCGGGGTACTCAGCCCCGCAGACGGCGCCCGGCTCATCTGCCGCCGCTCGGTGCTGCTGCGCCGGGTCGCGGGCGCCGGGGCCATGACGATGGTGGACCTGCCCTTCGCCGAGGCCGAAGCCCGGCTGGCGGGGCGGGCCGACGTCGTCACCGCGATCTGGGCGGCGCCGTCGTCCACCGTCATCTCGGGCACGCCGGAGGGCGTCGAGGACCTCGGCGGGCGCTGGCGCGCCGAGGGCTTGGACGTGCGGCGGGTGTCCTCCGACGTCGCCTTCCACAGCCCGCAGATGGACGGCCTGCTCGACGACCTGCGCGCCGCCGTGTCGGACCTGCGGTTCCACCCGCAGACCGTCCCCGTCTACAGCACCGCGCTCGTGGACCCGCGCGCTCCCCGGATCGACGCGGACTACTGGGCCGCCAACCTGCGCGAGCCCGTGCGGCTGGCCCCGGCGGTCGCCGCTGCCGCCGAGGACGGGCACCGGCTGTTCATCGAGGTGTCCGCGCACCCGGTCCTGCTCCACTCGGTGCGCGAGACCCTTGCGGACGCGGATCTCGCGCGGGAGTCGGTGGTGGTGCCGACGCTGCGGCGCGACACCCCCCAGCGCGCGGCGTTCCTCGACGCCGTCGCCGCCGTGCACTGCGCGGGCGGCGAGGTCGACTGGTCCGCGCTGACCGGCGGTGGTCGGCTCACCGCGCTGCCCGCCCTGCCCTGGCAGCGCACCCCGCATTGGCACCGGTTCAGCACCCCGGCCGGGGCCGACGGTGGCCACGACGTGGATTCCCACACCCTGCTGGGGCAATTGGTCCCGGTGTCCGGCCGCGGTGCGCGTCTGTGGCGGACCGCGCTCGACGACGCTTCCCGGCCTTATCCCGGCAGCCACAGCGTGCACGGCACCGAGATCGTGCCCGCCGCGGTGCTGATCACCTCGCTGGTGGCCGCCGCCGACGGCGGCGACCTCGCCGACGTGGTCCTGCGGCTCCCACTGACCACGGCCGAGCACCGGGAGGTCCAGCTCGTCCGCGACGGCGCGGCGCTGCACCTCGCGTCGCGGCTGCCCGCGGACGACGAGTGGGCCGTGCACACCACCGCCACCGCTCGCGCGGCCGTGCCCACCGGCCCGGTCGCTCCTGCCGCGCTCGTCCGCGCCGATCCGGCTCGGGTGCGCGAGCACCTGACCGCGGTCGGTGTGCCGGACATGGCGTTCGACTGGACCGTGAACGCGCTCGCGCTGGGGGAGTGGGCGGTGGATGCCACCATCACCCCCGACCCGGCCACCCCGGGATGGGCCGCGCTGCTCGACGCGGCTCTGTCCGTCGCCCCGCTCGCCCACCCCGGGGAGCCGGAGCTGCGCGTGGTGTCCGGTGTGGACTCGGTGGCGCTGCGCGGCGGAGCACCGGCCACGGCGGCGGTCCGCGTCCGGCGCTCGACCGCGCCGGACGCCGTCGACGTCCTCGTCGGCGAATCGGACGGGCCGCACGCGGTGCTCGTGGGCCTGCGCTACGCCGGGGTGGGGACGGGGCGGGCCCGTGCGGAGGAGTTGGTGCACGAGGTGGTGTGGCGGGAACTGCCCGCCCCCGAGGCGCCCGCGCGGCCGGTGGTGCTCGTCGCGGACGAGCCGGATGGGCGAATCGCCACGCTGGCCGATGCCCTTTCCGCCGCGGGTGCCGAGGTCGGTGTCCGCCCGGTCAGCGCCCTCACCTCCGTCGGACCGGGGACCGATGTCGTCGTACCCGCGTTCGGGGACGCCGACGCGCCCGCGAGCGCGGCACGCGCGGCCGACCTGTACGTCCGCGCAGCCCAGGCGTTGGTCGGCCGCGCGGACAGCCCTCGGCTGTGGGCGGCGACCACGGGTGTGCGCGACGCCGACGGTGTCGACGGCCTGACCGGTGCGCCGCTGTGGGGCATCGGCCGCGTCCTGGCCACCGAGCATGAGGAACTGCATGGCGGTGTGGTCGACCTCCCCGCCGGACCGGACGAGTCCGCGGCGGGTCTGCTCGCCGCGCTGCGCACCGGACCGGGGGCGGAGGTGCTCTCGGTGCGCGGCGGGGTCGTGTCCGCGTCGCGGCTGGCCAGGGTGCGACCCGGTGGTGGCGACGTGCTGCGCTGCCGCCAGGAGGGGACGTACCTGATCACCGGCGGTCTGGGGGTGCTCGGCCTGGCCGTGGCCCGCAGGCTGGCCGAGCGCGGCGCCCGCAGGCTCGTACTCGTCGGCAGGCGCGGTGTGCCCGCGCGGGCCGCCTGGGGCGACCCGGCGCACGCCGACGACCCGCGCATCGCCGCCATCACCGGGTTGGAGGCGCGCGGTGTCACCGTGAAGGTCGTCGCCGTCGACATCGCGGACGCGGCGGCGGCGCGGGCCGCGCTCGACCCGGCCGCCCTGGACCTCCCGCCGGTCACCGGGGTCGTGCACGCCGCCGGGGTTCTCGACAACCGGCTGCTGCGTGGTGTCGACGGGGAGTCGCTGCGGTCGGTGCTGCGCCCCAAGGCGGACGGCGCCTGGGTGCTGCACGGCCTCTACCCGCCGGGCTCGCTCGACTTCCTCGTGCTGTTCTCCTCCTGCGGCCACCTGCTCGGCATGCCGGGCCAGGTCGCCTACGGCGCGGCCAATGCCTTCCTCGACGCCCTCGCCGCGCACCGACCGGACACCACCAGCCTGGCCTGGACGTCCTGGCGCGGCCTCGGTATGGCCGCCAACGCCGTGGTCGACCGCGAACTCGCCGCCCGGGGGGTCACCGGCATCAGCCCTGACGAGGCGTTCGCCGCGTGGGACCTCGCCGCCAAGACCGGCCCCGGCCGCTACCCGGTGCTCCGCGTGGTCCCCGGCGCGACGACCGCCCTCCCGGTGCTCGCCGGGATCGCCGCGAGCCCCGCCCAGCCCGACCCCACCCCCGCGGCCGACTTGGCCGCGCTGTCCGGGGACGAACTCCACGCCCACCTGGTCTCGGAGGTGACCGAACAGATCGCGGGCGAGATGCGCCTGCCCGCCGCCGCGCTCGACGCCCACCGCTCGCTGTCGTTGCAGGGCCTCGACTCGGTCATGACGATCGTGGTCCGCAAACGCCTCGAACGTGCCTTCGCCCGCCCCATCCCGCCCACGCTCCTCTGGCACCAGCCCACGGTCGTCGCCATCGCCGACCACCTGGTGGCGGTCCTCGGTGACCCCGGGGCCCGGCGGGCGGTCTGACGGCACCGCGACAACACCCGCCCACATCCTCTGCGGACGTGGGCGGGTGTTTTCGCCCGCTGTGGCTTTGTCCCGCACGACGGAGGGCCCGCCCCGAGTGGGGCGGGCCCTCCGTGGGCGTGGCTACAACGTCGGGGCGGGGACCTTCAGGGTGCCGAGGTACGGGTGCCACAGGTGGTCGGGGTTCTCCTCCACCGCCCGCACCACCTCCCGCATCGCGGTCAGGGCCTTGGGTTCCTCGCCGTCGTACACGTCGCCCTGGAGCATCTTGAGGACGTCCACGCGGTAGCGCGGGTCCTGCACGAAAGCGGTGAACAGGACGTTCAGGCGGTAGTAGATGGAGATGAACTCGTACCAGTAGCGGACCGCCGACCGCAGCTTGTCCTCGTAGGTGGCGAACCGCTCGCGGCCGTAGCCCGCTCCCGCGCGGTGGGCGGCGATGATGTCCTGGCTGGCGATGCGGGCGCTGTTGAGCGCGACGCTGACACCGCTGGAGAAGATCGGGTCGACGAAGCGGGCCGCGTCGCCGACGAGGATGAAGCGGTCGCCGCAGATCTCCTCCATGGCGTAGCTGTAATCGCCCTCGACCTTGAACGGTCGTACCCGCTCGGTGGCGTGCAGCGCCTCGGCCAGCGCCGGGTGGCTGGACACGAACTCCCAGAAGAACGCCTCCCGGTCCTTGTTCGCCTCGGTGAACCGCTTCTTCTGCGTCACCACGCCCACGCTGGTGATGGTGTCGGTGATCGGGATCTGCCACACCCACGTGTCCTTGATGGGCAGGAAGTGCACGAAGATGTGGTCCACCTCCTCGGCGCTGTTCGCCAGCGCCGCGCGGTCGAGCCCCTTGACCCACGTGTGCACCGCGTACTGGTCGAACACCGGGTCCGGGACCTTGATCCGCAGCTGCCTGCCGAGCAGGGTTTGCCTGCCGGAGGCGTCCACCACCAGACCGGCGGTGAACGGCACGGTCCGGTCGCCGATCCGGCAGGACACGGTGACCCGCTCGGGGTCGTCGAAGTCCACCGACAGCACCCGCACGCCGGTGAACACCGCCGCACCCTGTTCCTCGGAGTGCTTGAGCAGCAACGCGTCGAACTGACCCCGGTCGACGTGGTAGGTGTAGTCGCGGTCCACGCCGGGCTGGTCGCGCTCGACGAACTGGATGTCGGCGGTCCAGCCGTGGCTGAGCCCGCTGTAGCCCAGGTGCGGGATGTCCCGCGACTCCGCGGAGGTCCAGGACGCGCCGTACTTGCGCGGGAAACCCGCCGCGTCCACCTTGTCCAAGGCGCCGATCTCCAGCAGCACCGGGGTGGTGGCGGGAACGAGAGACTCCCCGACGTGCTCGCGCGGGAAGGTCTCGCTCTCGAACACCGCGACGCGCAGGCCCGCGCGCGCCAGGTAGGACGCGGTCGTGGACCCCGCGGGCCCGCCGCCGATCACCACGACGTCGTAGTCGGTGCCGCTCACCGGTCCTCCTCCACCGAGCGCAGCACCGCGGCGATCGACTCGACGTCGCGGAAGTTCCGCGCGTCCATCAGTGCCAGCGGTACGGCGACGCCGAGAGCGTCGCGGATGTAGGTCAGCAGCACCGCCACCCGCAGCGAGTCGAGGATGCCTGACTCGATGAGCGGGGTGGTGCTCGTCAGCTGGTCGTGCTCGTCCTCGGGGACGAACTCCGCCCGGACGAACCCGACGAGTTCGGCGACGAACCGGTCGGGTCGCACGCGGGTGTCGGCTGGGGCGTCGGGCATCGTGGTTGTCTCCTCCTGGTGCCGTGCCACCGCTGTGGCGCGGCGGCCTCGGGGTTGGTGTTGCCGGGGTGCGGACCGCGGGGTGCTCACGGGCCGGACTCCGCGCGGGCGGACTCGGCCAGCAGCTCCTCGGGGGTCATCCGGTCCAGTTCGGCGCGCAGTTCCCGCTCCACGAGCGCGGCCAGCTCGGCCACCGTGGGGCCCTCGAACACCGCGCGGATGGGCAGGTCGACGTCGAACGCGGACTGGATCGCGGCGATCAGCCGGATGGCCAGGATCGAGTCGCCGCCCGAGGAGAAGAAGTGGGTGTGCGCGCCGACGCGGCGCTTGAGCAGCTCGCCGAAGACCTCCGCCACCCGCTCCTGCACCGGTCCCCTCGGCGCGGTGGCCTCGGCCGGGGTGTCCACACCGGTCCACGGCAACGCGGCCCTGTCGACCTTTCCATTGGCGGTCAACGGGATCGCGATCAGCGCGAGCAGCGCGTCGGGCACCATGTGCTCGGGCAGCAGCCCGGCCAGGTGCGCGCGCAGCCGGGTCGTCGGGTCGTCGCCGGGGTCGACCGGGACGAAGTAGCCGACCAGGCGGGGACCCGCGCCGTCGTCGCGGGCCACCACGACCGCCTCGGCCACCGCCGGGTGCGCGGCCAGCGCGGCGCGCACCTCCCCGGGTTCGACCCGGTGGCCGCGGATCTTGACCTGGTCGTCGGTGCGGCCGAGGAACTCCACCGCCCCGTCCGCGCGCCGCCGCACCAGGTCGCCGGTGCGGTAGGCCCGGGAACCGGGCGGGCCGGACGGGTCGGGCACGAACCGCGCCGCGGTCAACCCCGGCCTGCCGACGTAACCCCGGGCCACGCCGACACCGCCGACGACCAGCTCACCGGGCACGTCGACGCCCTGCGGGTCGAGCCCCGGCCCGAGCACCCGCGCGGACACCCCGGGCAGCGGGTGGCCGATGGGCACCGGCCGGTCGTCCCAGGCCGGGTCGACCTCGAACGCCGTGGCTCCCACGGTGGTCTCCGTCGGCCCGTACTCGTTGAGCAGCCCGCCCGGCCCCAGCAGGCGGGCCCAGCGCCGCGCCGTCTCCGGCGGCAGCACCTCGCCCGCCACGACGACGGTGCGCGCGAGGGCGGCGAGCCGCTCGTCCGGCAGCCGCGCCCCGAGCACCTCCAGGTGCCCCGGGGTGAGCTTGAGGAAGCTGTGCGGGGCGGTGTCGGCCAGCCGCTCGCCCAGCTCGGCCAGGTCGAGCCGCTCGGGAAGCACCCGCACCGGCCTGCCCGAGACCAGCGGCGCCCACAGGTTGGGCACCACCAGGTCGAAGGCCACCGAGGAGAACAGCGCGCCGCCGCCGGGGCCCGGCGCGACCAGCCGGTCGGCGGCCCAGCGGACGTGGTTGGCCAGCCCGCCCCTGGTGACCGCGACGCCCTTGGGGCGGCCGGTCGACCCGGAGGTCTGGATGACGTAGGCGAGCAGCTCCGGGTCACTCACCCGGTCCGGTCGGTCGGCGGGCATCGCGGCCAGCGAGATGCGGTCGGAGTGCCCGTCCACGAGGACCTGGGCGAGGTCGGTGCCGTCCAGCGCGGCGGCGAGCGCGCGCTGGGTCACCGCGTGCCGCACCCCGCAGTCGGCGCACGCGGACGCGACCCTGGCGGGCGGCGCAGCGGGGTCGAGCGGCAGGTAGGCCGCCCCCGCCTTCCCCACCGCCAGCAGGGTGACCAGGAGGTCTTGGCCCCGGTCGAGCAGGACGGCCACGACGTCGTCGGTGCCGACCCCGAGCCCGCGCAGCAGATGTGCCAGCCGGTTGGCCCGTGCGTCGAGTTCGGCGTAGCTGAGCGCACCCTGGTCGGTGAGCACGGCCGGGGCGTCCGGGGTGACCGCCGCCTGCCGCTCCACCGCGTCGACCACGCTGTCCCCGACAGCCGGGCCGGGGGTGGTGGCCGAGGCGTCGAGCGCGCGCAGCTCCTCGACGTCGGCGAGGGGGAGGGCGTCGAGCGCGGTTCCCGGGTCCGCCGCCGCCGCGGTGAGCAGCGTGGCGAGGTGGGCGCCGAACCGCTCGATCGTGCTGTGGTCGAACAGCGCGGTGGCGTACTCGAGCACGCCGAGAACCGAGCCGTTCGGCTGGACCCTGGCGTAGAGGGTCAGGTCCGTCTTGGCGATCCGCGAGGCCGCGAGCAGGGCGGCCAAGTCCTCCGGCGCGGCGGGCCCACCGGTCAGGCGCTCGTCGTGCAGGTCGAAGGCGACCTGGTAGAGCGGGGTGCGGGACAGGTCGCGCTGCGGGGCCAGTTCCGCCACCAGCCGCTCGAACGGCAGCCGCTGGTGGGCGAACGCGTCGCGGCAGGTGTCGCCCACCGCGCGCACCGCGTCGGTGAACGCCAGGTCGCCGGAGAGCCGGGCCCGCAGTACGAGGTTGTTGAGGAAGAAGCCGACCACGCCCTCCAGCTCGCGCCGCTCCCGGTTCGCGACCGGGGTGCCGACCACGACGTCCCACTGACCGGTGTGCCGGGCGAGCGCTGTGCTGTACCCGGCGAGCAGCGCGCCGAAGAGGGTGGTCCCGGTCCGGGCCGCCAGCTCGCCCAGCGCGGTCGCGGTCCGCGCGGACAGGGTGAACGTGGCCACCGCGCCGCGCGCGTCCCGCGCCCGCTGCCTTGGCCGGTCGGCGCGCAGCTCCATCGGCACCGCGCCTGCCAGGGTCGACCGCCAGTGCGCCAGCTCGACGTCGAGCACCTCCTGGGTGAGCCGCGCCGCCTCCCACGAGGCGAAGTCGGGGTACTGCACGGGAAGCTCCGGCAGGTCCGGCTCGCGGCCCGCGCCCAGCGCGGCCACCACCTCGACGAACTCTCGCTCCAACACCGCGGCCGACCAGCCGTCGCACACGATGTGGTGCATCAGCAGCACCAGCGACTGCCTGGCACCGCCCCGGGACCGCACCAGCAGCGCCCGCACCGGCTGGCCCGCTTCGAGGTCGAAGCCGCGCCCGGCCTCCCGGTCGACCACCTCGCCGAGGGTTCCCTCGGCGGCGACCACCCGCAGCAGCTCGACTGGACGGGCGGGTTCCACCAGCTGCACCGGCTCGCCGGACTCGGCGGTGAACCGGGTGCGCAGCGCCTCGTGCCTGCGCACCAGCAGGTCGAGCGCGCGCTGCACCACGGCGGCGTCGAGGTCGTCGGCCACCGGGAGGAAGTGCCCGGACACCCACTCGCGGGGGGTGGGGCTGATCCGGTCGAGCAGCCACAGCCTGCGCTGGCCCGCCGACACCGGCACGGCGTGCCCGCGCCGGACCGGGCGGATCGGCTCGGCCGCCTGCCGCTCGGCGGTGACCAGCTCGGCCTGCGCGCCCGCGGTCGTCGCGCGCAGCAGCGCCGCCAGGTCCACCTCGGCGCCGGTGGCCGCGCGCAGGCGGTTCGCCAACTGGGTCAGCTGCAACGAGGAGCCGCCGAGGGCGAAGAAGTCGTCCTCGGCGCGCACGTCCGCCACCCCCAGCAAGTCGCGCCACAGGCCGGTGACGAGGGTGACCGCGCCGGGGGACGCCGTCGTGGCGCCGGAACCGGGGTGGGGGAGGGCGGCGCGGTCGAGCTTGCCGCTCGCGGTGGTGGGCAGCGCCGCCAGCGCCACGAAGACCGCGGGGACGTGGCTGCGCGGCAGCCGGTCGGCCAGGAAGTCGCGCAGGTCCCCGGGCACCGCGCCGCCCCGGGTGCGCAGGTGCGCGGCCAATCGGGTGCTGCCGCCCGCCTCGGCGGTGTAGGGCGTGACGGCGGCCTCCAGCACCTCGGGGTGCGCGATCAGCGCGGCCTCGACCTCGCCCGGTTCGATCCGCACACCGTCCACCTTGACCTGGTGGTCGGCCCGGCCCAGGTACTCCAGTGCCCCGTCGGCGCGTAGTCGGGCCAGGTCGCCGGTGCGGTAGAGCCTGGACCCGGGGGGGCCGGTCGGGTCCGGGGCGAACCGCTGCGCGGTCAGGGCGGGGTCGCCCAGGTACCCGTCGGCCAGGCCCACCCCCGCCGCGCACAGCTCACCCTCGGTGCCCGGGGGTACCGGCAGCCCGTCCGCGTCCGCGACCAGCGCGCGCATGCCGCTGATCGAGGTGCCGATGGGGATCGGTCCGGTGCGCTGCGCCGGGTCCACCGGCTGCGCGGTCACGTCGATCGAGCACTCCGTGGGGCCGTAGGTGTTCCACACCCGTACGTCCCCGCCCGCGGGTTCGACCGCGTCGAGGAAGCGCTGCACCAGGTCGGCGTGCAGCGCCTCGCCCGCGCTGAACAACAGCCGCAGCGCTGTGCACGCCGCCCACCCCGGCTCGACGACGAGGGCCCGCAGCACCGACGGCACCACCTGGAGCACGGTGACCGAGTGCCGTGCGACCGCGGCGACCAGCGCGGCCGGGTCGCGCTCGGCGCCGGGGGCGGCCAGCACGACCGCGCCACCGGACACCAGCGGCGCGAACACCTCCCAGCCCGCGGCGTCGAAGGTCAGCGCGGTCTTCTGGAGCACCCGGTCCGCCGGTCCCAGGCCGTGCTCACGGACGGTCCACCCCACGCGGTTGGCCAGTCCGGCGTGGCTGAGCACGACCGCCTTGGGCGCCGAGGTGGAGCCGGAGGTGTGCAACACGCACGCGGTGTCCACAGGGGACACGGTCGGGAGGGGGCCCGCGCTGCCGGGCAGGTCGGACCAGGCCGTGGGGTCGAGTACGACCGGTCGCGCCGCACCGGTTCCGAAGGCGGGCGCGTGCGCCGCGTCGGTCAGCACCACGACCGCACCGGTCGCGTGGAGGATCGCCGCGTGCCGCGCCCCCGGGTCGTCGGGACCCAGCGGGACGTAGGCCGCCCCCGTCCGCCACACCGCCAGCAGCGCTGGGACCAGGTTCAGGCAGCGCGGCAGGCAGACCGCGACCAGCCTGCCCGGTCCCGCGCCGAGCGCGCGCAGATGCCTGGCCAGCGCGTCCGCCCGCCGGCCCAGCTCGGCGTAGTCCAGTTCGCCGCCCTCGTCGTCGAGGACGGCGACGGCGAGTGGGGTGCGGGCCGCGGTCGCGGCGACCAGCTCGAGGATCGGTGTTCGGTCGGGCGGATGTGTCATGCTCTCTCCCCGTCGGACTCCCGCCGTCGCCCAGCGGGGTGCGGCCGCGCGCGGCCCGGTCGCGGCCAGTCTTGGGCGGACGTCGATATGGTTCCTATACCGGTGTTATCGTCGGGCCCGCGCGCCCAGTCCCAGGCGCGCCAGCAGGTCCGCCGCCCCGTCCTCCAGGTAGAAGTGCCCGCCGGGCACCCGGAGCAGCTCGAACCCGCCCAGGGTGTGGGCGCGCCAGCGGGCCACGTCGGCGGCGTCCACCGCCGGGTCGCCATCGGCGGCGACGGCGGTGATCGGGCAGGCGAGCGGCGGTCCCGGGCGGGTGCGGTGCGCGCGGGCCATCGCGAAGTCGTTGCGCAGCACGGGAAGCGCCAGATCCAGCACTTCCGGGTCGGCCAGCAGTTCCGCGCCCCGACCACCCAGCTCCCGCACTCGTGCGCGAACAGTGCGCCCGTCGAGTTCCTCTGGTGCTCCTCGCTCGGGCACCGAGGGGCCCCGTCGCGCGGAGACCACCAGCCGGGCGAGCGGCGCCGGGAACCGAGGCCGCAGCCGGGATGCCACCTCGAAGGCCACCGTCGCGCCGAGGCTGTGTCCGAAGAAGACGGTCGAGTGGTCGACGGCGGGACCGAGTGCGGCGGCGAGCCGGTCGGCGAGCGCGTCGAGATCGGGTTCCAACGGCTCATCGAACCGGTCGGCGCGGCCGGGGTACTGCACGGCCACCACCTCCACGTTGTCCGGCAGCAGCCGGTGCCACTGCCCGAACGCGGCTGCGGACCCGCCCGCGTGCGGGAAGCACACCAGCCGCACCCGCGCGCCCGGCCTCGGGTCGAACACCCGGGTCCACTCGGCGTACGCGCTCACCGCGCCCCTCCCACACCGGCGGAGCGGACGGCGGGCAGCGCGGCGGCGGTGGCGGTCAGGCACAGCATCACCGCACTCGCGCCCAACACCGCCGCCGTCGTCCCCACTGCGGCGAGAACGAGGCCGCCGAGCAGCGCGCCCAGCGAACCCGCGCCGGAGCTGAGCAACCCGGCCACTGCGCCCACCCGGCCTTGCAGCGCGTCAGGCGTGAGGCTCACCTGGTACGCCCCGGCGAGCACGTTCAGCAACGCCCCGGCGAAGCTCAGCGCCGCGTAGAGCGCGCCGAGCGCCACCGGGTGCGACACCAGCGCGATCACCGGCATGACCGCCGACCACACGGCGAACACCGCGATCAACACCCGCCCCGGCGGAAACCGGGTGGTCACCGCCGACCCGGCCAGCGCACCGAGCACTCCGCCCAGCCCGGACGCGGCCCCGATCACCCCGACCACGACCGCCGACCCGCCCTCACCGCGCACGATCAGCACCAGTGCCAGCGACAGCACCTGGAACAGCACATTCGTCCCGGCCACGAGCAAGACGGCGGTCGCCAGGAACCTCTGGCCCCGCAGCCACCGAAGCCCCTCGCCCAGCTCCGCGCGCAACCCCCGGCGCGTGCCCGCGCCCTCGGCACGCAACGGTCTGCGCAAGCACAGCAGGGTCGCCAGCGCGGTCAGGTGGGCCACGGCGGTGAAGGCGAACGGCGCCCAGCGCGCCGAGGTGAACAGGAGGCCGCCCAGCGGCTGCCCGAGGAGCCCGGCCGCCCGGCCGCGCGCCTCGTTGCGCGACAGCGCCGCGGGCAGCAGGGCCGACGGCACCACCGACCGCACGGCGGCCCGCTCCGCCAGTCGGTAGAACACCGCGACCGCGCCCTCGGCGAACGCGGCCACCAGCAGGTGCGGCAACCACAGCTCGCCGACGGCCAGTGCCACCGCGACGCTGCCCAGCGCCAGCGCGCCGAGCACGTCGCAGACCAGCAGCACCTGCCGCCGGTCCCACCGGTCGACGTACACGCCCGCGGGCAGCTGGAGCAGCAGCACCGGCAGCAGGGCGAAGAACCCGACCAACCCGGCGGTGGCGGGGGACCCGCCCTGGAACACCACCAGCAGCGGGTAACCCGCTGCGGCGACGCGTTCGCCGAGCATCGAGGCCGCCGCACCGCCCCACAGCAGCCGGAAGTCGCGCACGGACCGCAGCCGGGACGGTGACCCCGTCGTGGTGCTCATCCCGCCAGACACCACTCGAGCACGGCCATCGCGCTGCACGCTTTCGTCGCCGCCTGCTCGAAGGCGACGCTCGCAGGCCCGTCGAGCACCGCCGCGGTCACCTCGTCACCGCGGTGGGCGGGCAGGTCGTGCAGGAACAGTGCCTTCGGGCTGGTGCGCCAGAGCCGTTCGGTCACCCGGAACGGCGCGAACACCGACCGCCAGGCCGGGTCCGGCTTGCTGGTGCCGGTGGTCTGCCAGCGGGTGGTGTAGATGGCGTCGCAGTCCTCGGGCAGGTCGTCGGCGTCGTGCCGCTCCACCACGACGGCGCCGGATCGGGCGGCGTGCTCGGCCGCGCGGGCGGCGACCCGGGGGAGCAGGCCGTAACCCGGTGGGGTGCGCAGCTCGAACCGCACTCCCGGGAACCGGCTCAGGGTCAGCGCGAGCGCGGCCGCGGTGTTGTTGCCCTCGCCCAGGTACAGCACCCGCAGCCCCTCGATCCGGCCGAACCGCCGCCACAGCGCGCTCAGGTCGGTCAGCGCCTGGGTCGGGTGCTCCTCCTCGGCCATGGCGTTGACCACTGCCATGCCCGTCCCGGCCCACTCCCGCAGTGTGGAGTCGGGCTGCCCGACCCTGGCCACCAGCACGTCGAGCATGCCGCCCAGGACACGCCCGGTGTCGTGGGCTGATTCCCCGGTGTTGGTCTGCAAGTCGCCGGGACCGTAGGCGATGACCCCGGCGCCGAGTCGCAGCGCCGCGCTGCCGAACGCGGTGCGGGTGCGGGTGGAGGTCAGCTGGAAGTACATTCCGGCCACCCGCCCGGCCAACGGCAGCCGGTCACCGGGTGCGGGCGGGCCGTGCGCGGCGAACTCCGCGCCGCGCACCACCAGCCGGTGCAGCTCGGTGTCGGTCAGGTCGTCAGTGGAGATCAGGCTCCTCATCGGTTTGCCCCCTGCGGTCGTGGCGCGGGTGCGCCGGTGTCGGCCGGGTCCAGACCCGCGTCGAGCATCGCCCGGACCACTGTGTCGCCGGACTCGCCGTTGGTGAGCACGACCCAGCCGTCGCCCGATTCCAGATCGCAGCGGAACATCGCCTGGTACCCGGTGGTGTGGCCGCCGTGCCCGAAGCGCGTCCCGGAGTCCGCCGCGGTCTCCACGACCGTCCCCAGCCCGTACCCCGACCTGCCGAAGGCGGTGAGCGCGAGGCGAGCGAGGTCGCGCCGGAACGGGGCGCGCGGCAGCCCGAGCGCGGACCGGCGCAGCTGCTGCGCGGCGGTGGCGAGGTCGCCCGCGGTCGTCCACAGCCCGGCCGCCGCGGCATCCGGCCTGCGCAGCCAGCCCCCGGGCAACGGCACCCCGGCTGCGTCGTGGCCCACGGCGGGGGTTCCCGGTGGGTCCTCTTGGTCGAAACCGCTGTCGACCATGCCGAGCGGGTTGAGCACCAGTTCGGCCATCAGCTCGGCGAACGGGCGCCCGGTGAGGTCCTCCAACAGCTGCTGCAGGACGAGGTAGTGCACGTTGGCCTGCCGGACCCCGTGGCCCGGTTCCAGGTCGCGGACCACCGGGTCGTTCTGCGCGGGTGCCCTGCCCTCCAGCAGGTCGAGCAGGGTCGGTACGGCACCCGCCGGGTACCCGGCGCCCGAGGTGGGGCGCAGGCCGGACCGGTGCCCCAGCAGCTGCTCGACGGTGACCGGCTGCGCGGCCCACGACCCGGGCACCCGCCAGCGGGTGAGGTGGTCGTTCACGTCGGCGCCCAGGTCCAACTCGCCGCGGCCCACCAGCATGAGCACGCCGAGCGCGGTGACGTGCTTGCTGATGGACCCCACCTGGAACGTCGTCGACGCCGTCACCGGGTCCGGACACCCCGCCCGGAGCACGCCGAAGCCCTCGTCGGCCACCAGTTCGCCGCCGCGCAGCAGCGCGACACCCAAGCCGGGCACTCCGGCCTCCGCCATGGCCGAGGTGGGGTCCGGGACCGTGGTGGCGATCGGTCGGGTGGGCGCCGGTCGGGTGGGCGCCAGTGCCGCGGCCAGGCCCGCGACGGTGCGGTGCCGGTAGAGGTCGAACACCCCGACCTGCAAACCGGCCCGCTCCGCCTCGGCCACCACGGCGACCACGTGCACGGAGTCCCCGCCGAGGTCGAAGAAGTCGTCCTCCACCCCGACCTCGGGCACCGCGAGGACCCGCGCCCACACCTCGGCCAGTTGCCGCTGCTCGGGGGTGCTCGGCCGGACGCGTTCGACCGAGGTGGACAGGGGAACGGGCAGCCGGTTGCGGTCCAGCTTCCCGTTGGCCGTCAACGGGAAGCGCTCCAGCGGCAGCACGTGCGCGGGGACCGCGTACGGTGGCAGCACGGTCGCCAGGTGCGCCCTGATCTCCGCGGGCAGGGCGGGGTCCGGGCGCGCGGTGGTGATGTACGCGATCAGCTGCGTCGCGCCCCCGGCGGTCCGGGTGGTGACGTGCGCGGCGGTCACGGCCGGGTGCCCGGTGATCGCCGCCTGCACCTCGCCGAGTTCGATCCGGTGGCCGCGCACCTTGACCTGGGAATCGATCCGGCTGTGGAAGTGCAGGCCGCCGGAGGCGTCGCGGTGCGCGAGGTCCCCGCTGCGGTACCGCCGCGACCCGGGCGCCCCGTACGGGTCCGGGGTGAACCGCTCGGCGGCGAGGCCGGGGCGGCCGTGGTAGCCGCGTGCGACGGCGGGACCGGCCACGTGGATCTCCCCGGGCACCTCGACCGGCACCGGGATCCCGACGGGGTCGAGCAGTTGCACCGACGTGTCGGCCAGTGGTTCGCCCACCGGGTTGTCCTGCCGCGCGGTTGCACCGATCCCGGCGATGTCGGCCTCGGTGACGCGGTGGAACGTCGAGTGCACGGTGGTCTCGGTGATCCCGTACATGTTGACCAGGTGCGTTCGGTCCAGCCCCCGCTCCGCGACCCACGCCCGCAGGTCGGAGTAGTCCAGCCGCTCGCCCGCGAAGACCACCGCGCGGAGCTGGTCGTGCCCGCCCGCCGCCAGCGCGGTGGTGAGGGTGCCGAACGCGGTGGGTGTTTGGCTCAGGATGGTGATTCCGTGGTGGGTGATGAGGTTTGCGAAGTCGTGTGGGGAGCGGGTGGTGTCGGTGGGTACGACGATGAGGTGTCCGCCGTGTAGGAGTGCGCCCCACATTTCGAAGACGGAGACGTCGAAGGCGTAGGAGTGTGCCATTGACCACACGTCGTGGGGGGTGAAGTGGAAGTGGGTGTGTGTGGTGTGCAGGAGTCGGGTGATGTTGGAGTGGGTGATGGAGACGCCTTTGGGGTGGCCGGTTGATCCGGAGGTGTAGATGACGTACGCCAGGTTGTCCGGCACGGTCAAGACCTGCGGGTTGTCCTCCGGCAGGTCCGCGGGCAGGTCGTCCACCCGCACGGTCGTCCCGTCGTGTGGGAGGTCGAGGCCGCTCGAGGTCACCAGGAGGCGCACACCCGCATCGGTCACGACGTGCCGCAGCCGCTCCACCGGGTTCGCCGGGTCCAGCGGCAGGTACGCCGCCCCCGACTTCAGCACGCCCAGGATCGCGGGCAGCAGCTCGGGCCCGCGCTCCAGGTGCACTCCGACGAGCCCCTCCGGTCCGGCGCCGAGCGCCCGGAGGTGGTGGGCGAGCCGGTTCGCACGTCTGTCCAGCTCCGCGTAGGTCATCGTCGTGCCGCCGCACGTCACCGCGGGCGCGACCGGGGACGCGGCGGCCTGCCGCTCGAACAGCTGCACCAGCGTGCCCGCGTCGACGGGGGCCTCGACCGGTGTCGCGGCGAGGACGGCGGGGTCGTCGGCCCTGGGCGCCACGCGCGGCGGGGCCGAGCCGTCCTCCGCCATCGACTCCAGCACCTCCCGGTACAGCGCCGCGAGCCGGTCGGCCCGCCGCTGGTCCAGGTGCTCACCGGTCGAGCGCAGCTCGACGTGGCCCCGACTGGTCGTGGTCGTGGTCAGCGCGAACTCGGTGCCCCCGGAGCCCAGACCGGTCCGGGCATCGACCGGTCCGCCGTCGGAGACGTGGAAGTCGAGGTGGTTGAAGATGATGTGGATGAGCCTGCCCTGGCCCGCGTCCTGCTGGATGCGGGGCATGGGGTAGTGCCGGTGCTCCCACAGCCGCGCCTCGTGCTCGTGCGTGTTCCGCACCAGGGCGTCCCAGCTGGTCGCGGTCCGCACCACCGGGTGCGGCAGTGTGTTCAGGTGCATGCCGCACACCCGGTCCGCCCCTGGCGCCTCCGGCCGCGTGTGCGTGACCACTCCGGTGTGGACGGACGCCTCCGGCACCAGCCTGCCGATCACGGTGGTGTGCGCGGCGAGCAGCACCGACTTCAGGCTCACCCGGTTGGCCGCCGCCAGGGTGCGCAGCCCCGGCAGCAGGTCGGCGGCGTCGACCCGCGCGAGCACCGGCCCGGTGTCCGTGCCGCCCCAGTGCGCGGGCAGCCGCGCGGGCTCGTGCGTCGCGGTGAGGTTGTTCCAGTGCTCCCGGTCGGCGTCGCTGTCGAGCGCGGCCAGCTCCGCGGCCACCGTGTCCGCGAAGCGCACCGCCGTCTGCTCGTGGGCCGGGAGCGGCTCGCCGTCGCGCAGGACCCGGTGCAGCTCCACCAGTTCCACCACCAGCGAGTGCGTGCTCCAACCCTCCAGCACGGCGTGGGAGTGCGTCAGCGACAGCCACCAGCCGTCGTCCTCGGCGAGGGCCGCCACCCGCAGCAGCGGTGCGGTGGCGAGGTCGAGCGGTGTGGCGCGTTCGGCATCGGCGTGCGCGCGCAGGGCGCTCCGCAGCCCCGGCCCGTCGAGACCGGTGAGGTCGCGGACCGCCAGCGGGATTCGCGCGTCCGGGTGCACGACCTGGACCGGGACCGAGCAGGTGTGCAGGTCGATCGACGTGCGCAGCACCTCGTGCCGGGTGGCCAGCTCGTCCAGCGCCGCCCGCAGCGCGACCGGGTCGAGCGCGCCGCCGCGCACCCGGAACGCACTGTGGTTGTGGTAGCGGTGGCCCGCGGTGTCGGCCGCCGCCTCCACCACCATGCCGGTCTGCACGAGCGTCAACGGCCAAGCGTCGGTGGCCGACACGGGCAGCGCCGCCCGGTCTTCCGGCGAGAGCAATGCGAACGGTGCCACCGGTTCCAGGTCGGGCGCGGTCACACCGTCGACCGCCTCGGCCAGCTCGGCGACGGTCGGGTGGCGGAAGATCTCCCGCACACCGGCGGGGATCCCCTCGGCGCGCAGCGCCCCCGCGAGCGCGACCGCGCGGATGGAATCACCACCGATGTCGAAGAAGCCAGCGGCGGTGCCCACTTCGGGCAACCCGAGCACCGCCGCCCAGACCGCGGCGATCCGGTGCTCCAGCAGGGTTGTGGGTGCCGAGTCGTCCTCCGGTACCGAGGGCGACGGCTCCGGCAGCGCGGCGGTGTCCAGCTTGCCGTTGGCCGTCAGCGGCAGCTTCGCCAGCGCGACGAGGTGAGCGGGGATCATGTACGGGGGCAGCACGCGGCGCAGGTGCTCGCGGATCCCGGCCACCGGCAGTTCGCCGCCCGAGGGCACCGCGTAGGCCACCAGCGCCGTGTCCGCGCCGGTGCCCCGGGTGACGACGTGGGCGGTCGCCACCGCCGGGTGGGCGCTGAGCGCAGCCTGGACCTCCCCCAGTTCGACGCGGTGGCCGCGCACCTTGGCCTGCCGGTCGACGCGCCCGTGGTGGTGCAGACCGCCGTCGGCATCGCGGTGCGCCAGGTCGCCGCTGCGGTAGCGGCGCGAACCGGGCGCTCCGAACGGGTCCGGGGTGAAGCGCTCGGCGGTGAGGGCGGGCCTGCGGTGGTAGCCGCGGGCACAGCCCGCCCCGCCGACGTGGACGTCACCGGGCACGCCGATTGGGGTCGGGTCGCCGCGCGGGTCGAGCGGCACGGCGGTCGTGTCCGCCAGCGGGGTGCCGACCGGGCTGCGCCCGGGTGCGGCGGTGTCGGCCTCGGTCACGGTGTGCGCGGTGGTGTGCACGGTGGTCTCGGTGATCCCGTACATGTTCACCAGCTCGGGCCCCGACTGCCCGAAGTGCTCCATCCAGGGCCTCAGCCCGGCGGGCTCGAGCCGCTCCCCGCCGAAGACGACCGCGCGCAGCGCCAGCCGGTCCAACCTGGGGTCTCCCCGCTCAGCGGCCGCCACCAGCGCGCGGAACGCCGACGGGGTCTGGCTCAGCCGGGTCACCCGGTGGCGCACCAGCAGGTCCAGCACGTCGTCCGGGGAGCGGGTCACCTCGGCGGGCACGACGACCAGGTGTCCGCCGTGCAGCAGGGCACCCCACATCTCGAAGACGGAGAAGTCGAAGGCGGGGGAGTGCAGGTTCGACCACACCTCGTCCCCGGCGTAGCCGCCCAGTTCGGCGCACCGGGCGAGCAGCCGCGTGACGTTGGCGTGCGTCACCGCGACGCCCTTGGGCTTACCGGTGGACCCGGAGGTGTACATGACGTAGGCCAGCGAGTCCGGGTCGATCCGCACGGGCAGGTCGGCCTCCGCGTCCCCGCCGTCGTCGAGGTCGCTGTCGACGAGCACGACCTCGACGTCCGCGTCGAGGCTCGCGGCCAGGTCGGCGGTGGTCACCACCAGGTGCGCGCCCGCGTCGTCGAGCAACCCCAGGGTGCGCTCGCGCGGGTTGACCGGGTCCAACGGCAGGTACGCCGCGCCGGAGCGCAGCACGCCGAGCAGCGCGGGCAGCAGGTGTGCGTCGCGGTCGAGGTGGACGCCGACCAGCACCTCCGGTCCGGCGCCGAGCGCCACCAGGCGCCGGGCCAGCCGGGTCGCCCCGGCGTCCAGCCCGGTGTAGTCGAGCGTGTGCTCGCCGCAGGTCACCGCCCGTGCGTACGGGGTGGCGGCGACCTGCCTGGCGAACGCCGACACGAGGTCGTCCGCCTCGGGCACCACCACGGGCGCCGCGATCGCACCGGCCAGTTCCACCGGTGGCAGCACGGCGCGGCGGGGGTCGCCGGTCGGGTCGGCGGCCATGGCCACCAGCACCGCCCGGTAGGTCTCGGCGAGCCGGTCCGCAGCGGCCTGGCCCAGCACGTCGGACCGCCCGCGCAGGGTGATCACCCCGTCCAGCGCGGTCACCGTCAGCGCGAACTCGTTCGGCGCGTCGCTGAGCCCCCAGCCGTCCTCGGCGGTGTCGCTGTCGAGGCTGTGGAAGTCCAGGTGGGCGAAGAACACCTCCACCAGCCGACCGCCGGGCTCGTCGTGCTCGATGGCGGGCATCGGGAAGTGCCGGTGGTCCCAGGCTTCGACCTCCCGCTCGGCGCACCGGCGCACCAGGTCCACCCACGTCGCCGCGGTGCGGTCGCCGGGGAAGGGCAGGGTGTTGAGGAAGTTGCCGAGGACCCGTTCCGCCCCCGGGGCCTCCGGGCGGGTGTGCGTGACGAGTCCGGTGTGGAAGCGGGGTTCGCCGGTCAGTTGCCCCATCACCTTCAGGTGCGCGGCGAGCAGCACACTCTTCAGCGGCGCACCCGAGGCGGCGGCCACCGCCCTCAGGCCCGCCCCGAGGTCGCCGATCCGCGCAACGGCGTGCACCACGCGTGGCTCCCCCGGTTCGCCCCAGGCTGCGGGCAGGGTCACCTTCCGGTGCCCGGCAACCAGGTCCCGCCAGTACCCGGCAGGCACCGGGTCGGCCAGCGCCGCCCGCTCGGCCGCGACACCGTCGGCGAACCGCGCCATCGGCAGGCCGGGTGCGGCGCTGTCGGGAGCGACACCGTCCCGCACGTCCCGGTAGCCGCGGACCAGCTCCATCACCAGCAGTTGGTTGCTCCACCCGTCGAGCACGGCGTGGCTCTGGGTCATCGTGCACAGCCACCGGTCCTCACCGGTCAAGTGCGCGTGCACCCGCAGCAACGGTCCACCCGAAGACAGGTCGAAGGGCCGCGACCGTTCCTCGGCCACGAACGCCAACACCGCGGCGCGCTGCCCGGCGTCGTCGAGCCCGCGGAGGTCGCGCACGTCGCAGTCGACCTCGGCCCGGTCGTGCACCAGCTGCATCGGCTCGCCGAAGGAGGTCAGGTCGATGCTGGTGCGCAGCACCTCATGCCGCGACACCACGACCGCCAGCGCGGCGCGCAGCGCGGTCAGGTCGAACGGGCCGGTGTCGCGCACCCGATAGGCGTTGACGTTGTGGTAGCTGCTCACGTCGGGGTCGGTCAGCTGCTCGACGAGCATCCCCGTCTGCACCCGGGTGAGCGGGTAGGCGTCGACCACCCCGTCCGGCACCGCGGCGGCGTCGGCGGGGGAGAGCAGCTCGAACGGCGCCACCCCGTGCCACTGCCCGGTGTCCACCGGCTCCCGCCCGGTCAGCACCCCGGCCAAGCCCTCGACGGTCGGGTGCCGGAAGACCTCGCGCACTGACACGTCCATGCCCTCCGCGCGCATCGCCCCGACCAGGGCGACCGCCCGAATCGAGTCACCGCCGGAGGTGAAGAAGCTGTCCAGCACCCCCACCCGGTCGCGCCCGAGCACCGCCGCCCACACCGCTGCCACCCGGCTCTCCAGGGGCGTGCGCGGCGCCACCGGGCGGACCGCGCCGTGGGTGTCACCGTCGGGTTCCGGCAGCGCGCGGGTGTCGAGCTTCCCGTTGGTCGTCAACGGGAACCCGGGCACCGGCACGAACGCCGCGGGCACCATGTACTCGGGCAGCAGGTCCCGCAGCCGGGCGGCCAGCGCGGTGGCGTCCACCGAGGCGCTCTCGGCGACGACGTAGGCCACCAGCCTGGCGGTTCCGTCGGCATCGGGCCGGTTGAGCACCCGCACGTCCGCGACCGTCGGGTCCGCGCCGAGCGCAGCCGCGACCTCACCCAGCTCCACCCGGTACCCGCGCACCTTCACCTGGCCATCGCGCCTGCCCAGGAACTCGACCGCGCCGTCGGGCAGCACTCGCGCCAGGTCGCCGGTGCGGTAGAGCCGCGACCCCGGCTCGCCGAACGGGTCCGGGGCGAACCGCTCGGCGGTCAGCCCCGGGCGGCCCAGGTACCCGCGGGCCACCCCGGCCCCGCCGACCCGCAGCTCGCCCACCACCCCCGTGGGCACCGGTTGCGCCCACGCGTCCAGCACGTGCATCGACACCCCGGGCAACGGCCGACCGATCGGGATCACCTCGTCGGTCGCGGGCAGCGGAACGGGGAACACGCAGGTGCCGATCGCGGCCTCGGTCGGCCCGTACTCGTTGACCACCGGCACTGAGGGCGCGATCGCCTGCCAAGCCAGCACGGTGCGCCTGGTGAGCGCCTCCCCCGCCACCACGAGGACGCCTGCCAGCCCATCGGCCTGCTCGGGCGTCAGCTGGTGGGTCAGCACCTCCAGGTGTCCCGGGGTGAGCTTGATGAAGCTGTAGGGCGCGTGCTCGGCCACGTGCGCGCCCAGCTCGCCGAGGTCGACCCCCGCAGGCACCACGTGCACGGCCTGACCGGCGAGCAGCGGTGCGAACACGTTCGGCATGCCCAGGTCGAAGGCCACCGAGGTGAACAGCGGCGCCCCGCCGGTGCCCTTCCCCGCCAGCTCGTCGGCGGCCCACACCAGGTGGTTGGCCAGCGACCGGTGCGACACCTGTACGCCCTTCGGGGTGCCGGTCGAGCCGGAGGTGTAGATCGTGTACGCCAGGCTGTCGAGGTCGACCTCGATCCCGGTCGGCCCGGAGGGGGCATCCGCCAGGTCGCCGCCGTCGACGACGACCGCCCGCCGCCCGACGACCAGCGACCGGTGCCGGTCCTGGGTGAGCACGACCGCGCAACGCGCGTCGTCGAGGACGGCGGCGATCCGCGCGGCCGGGAAGGCCGAATCCAGCGGCAGGAACGCCGCCCCCGCCTTCCAGGTGCCCAGGAACGCCGCGATGAGGTCGACGCCCCGATCGAGCACGACGCCGACGACCGCGTCAGGACCCGCGCCCAGCTCGCGCAGCCTGCCTGCCACCTGGTTCGCACGCCGGTCGAGTTCGGCGTAGGTGGTTTCGGTACGGGTGCCGTCGGCATCCCCGTCGGTGACCGCCACCGCGTGCGGGGTGCGCGCCGCCTGCCGCTCGATGAGCCGCAGTGCGCTCTCGGTGACGTGGCGCCCCGGGTTGGTCGCCCACCCGAGCAGGCGCTCCCGCTCGTCGTCGGGGAGCAGCGCCGCCCGCGCGTCGCCGTCGGGGTCGGCCGCCATCGCGGCCAGCACGGCCCGGAACAACCCGCCGACCCGCCGGGCACCTGCCCGATCCAGGTGGGCCGGGTTGGCGGTCAGGAAGATCCGGCCCGCGCGAGAGGAGATGGTCAGCGGGAACTCGGTGGGGCTGTCGTCGACACCGACCGAACTGTCCACCTTGGTCGTGTCGACCTGTCGGAAATCCTGGTAGTTGAAGAAAACGTCGATCAGGCCGCCCGTGCCGCCGTGGTCGCGCTGAATGGCGGGCAGCGGGTAGCGCCGATGCTCCCAGGCGGTGACCTCGGCGTCGAAGACCTGCCGCACCAACTCCAGCCAGGTGCCCGCCGAGCGGTCGGCGACGACGGGCAGGGTGTTGAGGTACATGCCGTGGACGCGGTCAGCGCCCTCGACCTCGGGACGGATGTCGAACACCACCCCGGCGTGGAACTCGGGCTCGTCGGTGAGCCGCGCCAGGACCGACAGGTACGCGGCGAGCATGACGCTCTTGAGGGACGCCCGCGCCCTGGTCGCCAGTGCCCGCAGGTCGTCCTCGAGGTCGGCCCACTCGACGTGCTCGTGCACCGGCGCACGCCCGACCGGGCCGCCGTCGCCCCACCCGGTGGGCAGGGTGAACTTCGGCCGCCCGCCGACCAGGTCGCCCCAGTACCGCCGGTGACCGGGGTCGGCGACCGCGGCCAGCTCGGCGGCGACCGTGTCGGCGAACCGCACGGCGGGCAGCGCGGCGGGCGCGGTGCCCGTGCCCGACCGCAGCCGCTCGTAGCCGTCGAGCACCTCCATCAGCAGCGAGTGGTAGCTCCAGCCCTCCATGATCGGATGGCACTCGGTGATCGAGATCCACCACCCGCCCGGGGTGCCGGAGTGTGCGCTGAACCGCATCAGCCCCGGGCGCCCCAGGTCGAAGGGGCGTGCCCGCTCGGCCGCCGCGTGGGCGCGCAGCACCTCCGCGACCGCCTCCGCGTCGTACCCGCTCAGGTCCTCGTGGTGCACCTCGACGTCGGCGTGCGCGTGCACGACCTGCAGCGGGCGGGAGAACCCGGTCAGGTGCACGCTGGTGCGCAGGGTCTCGTGCCGCGCGACCACCTCCGCCACCGCCCCGGCGAACGCGTCCGGTCGGAACGGGTGCTCGTCGCGGATTCGGAAGGCGCTGGCGTTGTGGTAGTTGTTGCGCTCCGGATCGGTCACCATCTCGATGACCATGCCCGTCTGTACCTGGGTCAGCGGGTACGCGTCGGTGGCCGTCCCCGGCAGCAGCGCCCGGTCCTCGGCGTCGACGAGCTCGAAGCGCCCGGTGAGTGCCCGATCCGCCCCGGTGGCCGCGGTGCCGAGGTTCGCGGCCAGCTCGGCGATCGTGCGGTGCCGGAAGATGTCCTGCACCCCTGCGGCGAGGCCCTCGGCGCGCAGCGCGCCGCTGAGCGCGACCGCGCGGATGGAGTCACCGCCCAGGTCGAAGAAGCTGTCGGTCGTGCCGAGGTCGTCGGTTCCCAGCACGCGGGACCAGATCGCGGCGACGTGGTGCTCCAGCGGTGTGCTCGGCGCGGTCCGCTCCGCGACACCCGCGACGTCGCCGGGCTCGGGCAGCCGCGCCCGGTCGAGCTTGCCGTTGGCCGTGCGCGGCAGCTCGTCGAGCGCGATGAGGTGCGCGGGCACCATGTACGGCGGGAGTGCCGCGCGCAAAGCAGTGCGCAGGTCGGCGACCAGCCCGGTGTGGTCGGTCCCGGCCTCGGTGGTGAGGTAGGCGACGAGCTGGGGCGACCCGCCCCGGTCGAGGACGGCCACGTACGCACCGGTGACCCCGGGGTGGGCGGTGATGGTGGCGCGCACCTCGCCGAGTTCGATCCGGAAGCCGCGCACCTTGACCTGGTCGTCGAGTCGCCGGTGGTGGTGCAGTTGCCCGTCCGGGTCGCGGTGCGCCAGGTCACCGCTGCGGTAGTGGCGGGACCCGGCCGGTCCGAACGGGTTCGGGGTGAACCGCTCCGCGGTGAGGGCGGGACTGCCGTGGTAGCCGCGGGCCACCGCGGGGCCGCCGACGTGGATCTCACCCGGCACGCCGGGGGGCACCGGTTCGCCGTGCGCGTCCAGCAGGTGGATCGTGGTGTCGGACAGCGGTGTGCCGATCGGGTTCCCGTGCCGGTCGAGGTCGGAGGCGCTCACCCGGTGGAACGTGGAGTGCACGGTGGTCTCGGTGATCCCGTACATGTTCACCAGCCACGGGGTGTCGACCCCCGCGTGCTCCACCCAGGCCCGCAGGGCCGGGTAGTCCAGCTTCTCCCCGGCGAAGATCACCGCGCGGAGGTCACCGGTCCCCTTCGCGGTGAGGGCGGGCGCGAGCGCGTGGAACGCGGTCGGCGTCTGACTGAGTACGGTGACCCCGTTTTCCGACAACAGGGCTGCCATGTCCTCCGGGGACCTGGTGGTCTCGGTGGGGACGACGACGAGGTGCCCACCGTGCAGGAGTGCGCCCCACATCTCGAAGACGGAGACGTCAAAAGCGTGTGAGTGCGCCATCGACCACACGTCGCCCGCGCCGAAGCGGAGGTGCCTGCAGGCGGTGTCCATCAGTCGGGTGATGTTCGCGTGGGTGATGGACACGCCCTTGGGGCGACCGGTCGAGCCGGAGGTGTAGATGACGTACGCCAGGTTGTCCGGTACGCACGTCGGGGTGGGGTCGTTGACGTCGCAGTCCACCTCATCTCCGATGTGGACGGTCCGGGCGGGGTGCTCGAGGCCGAGTTCGGGTGTGGTGAGCACCAGGTCGGCCCCCGCGTCGACGACGATGCCGCGCAGCCGCTCGTCGGGGTTCACCGGGTCGAGCGGCAGGTAGGCGGCGCCGGACTTGAGGACACCGAGGATGGCGGGCAGCAGGTCCGGGCCGCGGTCCAGGTGGATGCCCACCAAGCGCTCCGGGCCCGCGCCGAGGGCGCGCAGGTGGTGGGCGATCCGATTCGCGCGCGCGTTCAGCTCGGCGTAGGTGAGGGTGTGACCGCCCGCGCTCACGGCGAGCGCGTCCGGTGTCGCGGCGACCCGGCGCTCGAACAGGTCGGTCACCAGGGCCGTGGCCGACGGTCCCGGCGGTAGCGCCAGCGCTGCGGATTCGGCCTCGTCCAGGAATCGCAGACGCGACACCGGCAGTCCGGGGCGGCTCAGTGCGCTGTCGAGCAGGCGCACCAGGTGTCCGGCCATGCGCCGCACCCGATCACCGTCGAACAGGTCGGTCGCGTGCACGAATTGCGCCCCGAACCCGCCGTCCGGTCGGTCGTCGACCTGCAATTCGAGGTCGCACTTGGCGATACCGCTCGTCGTCGCGTGCGCGGTGACGGTGGCCCCGACGAGTTCCAGCGAGGAAGAACCGCGCTGGTGCATGGTGAACGCGACCTGGTACAGCGGCGAGCGGGACTGGTCGCGCTCCGGTCGCAGCTCGTCCACCAGTCTGGCGAAGGGCACGGCCTGGTTGTCGTAGGCGTCGATCAGGGTGCCCTGGTTGCGCGCGACCAGTTCTCGGAACGTGGTGCCTGCCTCCCACCGCCCGCGCAGGACCAGGGTGTTGATGCCGTAGCCCACCAGGTCCTGCAGCTCGGCGCGGGTCCGCCCGGACATGACCGTGCCCACGGCGACATCGGTGCGCCCGGCGTACCGCCCCACCAAGAGGTGGAAGGCGCTGAGCAGCACAGCGAACGGCGTGACGCCTGCGATCGACGCGAACGCGCGCACCCGCTCGGCCAGCTCGCTCGGGATGGCGAACGGTACCTCGGCGCCGTCCGCTCCGCGCAGCGCCTGCCTCGGCCGGTCGGCGGGCAGGTCGAGCGGCTCCAGACCGGCCAGCTCCCGCCGCCAGTGTTCGAGCTGGCGGTCCAGCCTGCCGCTGCCCCCCTGCTCGCGTTGCCAGGCCGCGTAGTCGGCGTACTGCACGGCCAGCGGGCGCAGTGCGGCGGTGGCTCCGCCGGTCCGCTCCCGGTACAACGCGCCCAGTTCAGTGAACAGCACCCCGGTCGACCACGCGTCGAAGGCGACGTGGTGGAAGGTGAACGTGAGTACGTGGTCGTCAGCGGCCAGGCGCAGCGCGCGCACCCGGGCGGGCCACTGGGCCGCCAGGTCGAACGGCGTGGTCGATTCCACCCGCACCAGCCTGTCGGCCTCGGTCTGTCCGGTCACCGTGGTCAGCTCGACCGGGGCGTCGGCGGGTGGGTCGACGATCTGGTGCGGGGTGTCGCCGTCGAAGCCGTAGCGGGTGCGCAGCACCTCGTGCCTGGCCACCACCCCCGTCCACGCCCACCGCAGCGCCGCGAGGTCCAGCGGACCGCGCACCCGCACGGCCAGCGGCACCAGGTACTCGGCGCTGTCGGGTTCCAGTTGCGCCAGGAACCACATCTGCTCCTGCCCCGGCGACAGCGGCAACGGCGCCGACCGGTCGGCGAGGGGGATTCCCCGCGTCCCGCGCCCGCCCCCAGCCAGCCTGCGCAGCAGCAGCTCCTGCCGGAGGTCGCCCGCCCGCTCAGCCACGTCCTCGGTCCCCATGTGCCGCAACCCCTTCGCCGTTGTCCGCCGTCGGTCGAGGACCGCCTAGGCCATCCCGCTTTCCGCCATCCGCTCGCGCAGGCTGCGGGGCCGCATGTCGGTCCAGACCTCCTCGATGTGCTCGAGGCACTGCGCCTTGCTGCCCTCGGTGCCGTCCGCCTGCCACCCGGCCGGGATGTCCCGGCCGACCGGCCAGATCGAGTACTGCTCCTCGTGGTTGACCACGACGCGGTACACCTGCGTGTCGTCCTGCTCCTCGGCCATGTGCGCTCCCAGTCCGGTGGTCGGTCCGCGCGGAAATCGGGCCGCTGCCCGGGTTCCACGTCCGGGTAGCGTCGCGCCGGAGGCGATACTCGACCTATACCGGTCCTATGGACGCGCGGAACGGGCCTGGAGGAGTTCCAGACCCGTTCCGGTGAAGCGGTTGTGCGACCGGCCCGGCGGCAGGGGGTGGGGCCGCCGGACCGGTCGCGGGACCTCGGCTACCTGGCCGAGGGGGTGGGGATCGCCTGCGCTCGGCCCTGCGGCGAGCGCTGGCTCGCCGATGCCGCGGCGACGCCGCGGCGGGAACGGCCGGGCAGCCACCAGGCGCGTTCGCCGAGAAGGGCGAGGGCGGCGGGGAGCAGGACGCCGCGGACCACGGTGGCGTCGATCAGGACGGCGACGGCCATGCCGAGGCCGAGCATCTTGTACTCGATGGCGCTCAGCGTGACGAAGACGGCGAAGACCGCGGTCATGATCACCGCCGCGCTGGTGACGACGCCGGAACTGCTGCGGATGCCGCCGACGACGGCGGAGCGGGAGTCGGCGCCGGACAGCCAGCGCTCGCGGATCCGGCTGAGGATGAAGATGTGGTAGTCCATGCTCAGGCCGAAGAGCATCACGAACATGAACAGCGGCAGCCAGCCGACGACACCGCCGTAGGAGGTGAAGCCGAGCAGGCCCTCACCGTGCCCGCCCTGGAAGACCCAGGTGACGACGCCGTAGGCCGAGCCGACCGAGAGCAGGTTGAGCAGCACCGACACGATCGGGATGGCCACCGAGCGGAACGCGAGCGCCAGCAGGCCCAGCGCCAGCACGAGGACGAACAGGAACACCGCGGGCGCGCGGCTGGTCAGCTGCTCGGCGAAGTCGTATGCCTGGGCCGTCGGCTTGCCGGAGACGGCCGTCCGCACGCCGACGGTGTCGCCGAACGCCTGGGGCAGCACGTCGTTGCGCAGGTGCTCGAGCGCGGCCATGGACTCGGGGTCGGTCCCCTTGCCTGCCAACGGGATGCGGGCGACGAGGACGTCACCGACCTTGGCCAGGCTGACCGGCCCGCCCAGCCGCGGGTCGGCTTCCGCGAGCAGGCGCAGCCGGTCGATGTCCGCGCGGACCTCGGGGGTGTCGGCGGTGCTGCCGTCCTGCATCCAGATCGCGACCCGGGTGGGAGCCGCGGTGCCGGGGAAGGCGTCCTGCATCCGGATCGCGGAGTCGACCTGGGTGACCGAGCGGGGGAGGCTGTCGGTGGTGGCGGGGTCCTGCAGGTGCATGCCCAGCGCCGGGACGGCGAGTACGACCAGGGCGACGGTGCCGGTCAGCCCCCACACCAGTGGTCTGCGCACGACCGCGGAGGCCACGGTGGACCAGAAGCGGGACTCCTGCGCGGCGGTGCGCCTGCGGCCGAGCCACGGCACCCTGCCCTTGTCGACGCGGTGGCCGAGGACCGAGAGCAGGGCGGGCAGCACGGTGATCGACCCGAGGACGGCGAGTCCGACGACCAGCACGGCGCCGACGGTCAGGCCGCGGAAGACGTCCATGTCGGTGAACAGCAACCCGGCGACGCACACCATCACGGTGAGCCCGGACACGACGACCGCGTGCCCCGAGGTGCGAGCGCTGATGATGAGCGCGTCGCGCACGCTCGCCCCCTTGGCCCGCTCCTCGCGCTCGCGGCGCAGGTAGAACAAGGTGTAGTCGATGCCGACGGCCATGCCGATGAGCAAGATCATCACCGAGGTGGCGCTGTTGACCGGGATGACCTTGCCGATCAGCCCGAGGAACCCGAAGGTGGCGGCGACGGTGGTGCCCGCCAGCAGCAGCGGGATGCCCGCCGCGACCAGCGACCCGAACACCACCAGCAGGATGACCAGGGTGATCGGCAGTGACATCGACTCCGAGCGGAGCATGTCGTCCTTGATGGCTTGGTCGACCGTGCTGGTCAGGCTGCGGTCACCGGCCTGCACCACGCGCAGCCCCGGGTTCGCGGCCGCGACCTGCTCCACCACCGCGGTGGACGCCTTGGCCTGGGCGTTGTACTGCGCCAGCGGCCCACCGAGGGCGAACCCGACCAGCCCCGAGTTGCCGTCGTCGGACACCCGGTCGGCGCGGTCGAGGGGCGATTCGACGTCGATGATCCCCGGCGTGGCGCGCAGCCGGTCCACCAGGTCGCGCACCGCCGCTCGCGCGGCCGGGTCGTCGCGCAGGCCGGGACCGTCGGCGGACAACGGTTGCACCAGCACGCTCTCCCTCGACGGGTCCAGGCCTTGTCCCGCGATCACCTGCTGGGCGAGACCGGAGTCACCGGGGTCCAGCGAACGCGCGTCCGACCCGGACGCCAGGGCGCCGCACAGGATGGCGACGAGGACCAGGGCGACCCAGCCGCCGATGGCGGTCCAGCGGTGCTGGATGGACCAGGCGGCGATCCGTCCGATCACCGTCCGTTCCCGCGTGTTCGGTGGTGTGGCCTGGGTGTTGTTCTGCATGGCTTACAGTCCCCCTCCGGAGGAAGTGCGATCGGAAACCGCCCGAGGGCGGGGTACTTGCTCCACACCTGGGCCGTCGAGTGGCAGCTCGGCGGCCCAGGGCCCGGCCCGCATCGGCGGACCGCTCACCTCGCTCGACCCCTACTCGATCTCCTTGAGGATCCGTTCCACCGAGTCCACCCGCTGCTGCAGGTCGCCGAACCTGGCGGTGATCTCCGCCAGTTCCCGCCTCGTTTCCTCCTGCGCGACAACGGTGCGCTCGGCGAGCTGCCGGTAGGAGGCTTCCCTGGCCAGGGCTGCCTTGGCCCGCCAGCTGGTGCCCAGCTGCCAGATCGTCACCCCGATCACGACGGTGACGAGCGTGAACACGCCGATCACGCCAGCGATCTCCTGAATGCCCCAGGGCTTCATGTCCCCGATCCCCCCTTGGTCTGCCCCGCGTCGTGCGGGTCGATGGTGCGCGCCGCCTCCGCCACCGTCTCCGGTGTCAGGTGCACCGAGAACGGCACGAGTCGGTAGAACTTCATCGCCTTGCCGTCCGCCGACAGCTCCAGCTCGGCGGACACCAGGCCCGCCGATTCCAGCTTCTTCAGGTGCCCCTGCAGCAGGGGCCTGCTGATGCCCAGCTCCCTGGCCAACTGGCTGACGTAGTTGCGCTCATCCGTCAGCGCCGCGAGCACCCGCAGCCGGTGCGGGCTGGCGAGCACGCCCAGCAACCGCACCAGCTCGTCTCCGACCGGCATCGGCGTTGTCACAACAACCTCTGGCGCATGCCAACAAACATTAGCAGGTGCCAGATGAGACGTCTACCTGCAAGCTCAGAGCAACTTCGTGAACGTGGGTGCGGGCGGTGCCGCAGCACCGCCCGCACCCCGTTTCCGCACGTCAGGCCAGGCAGGCGACCCGGTCTGCCTGGCCTGACACGGCCAACCGGACCAACCGGTGCACCTGGTGCAGCGGCTCGCCGAGCGGGGTCGCCCCCACCTCGCGCAGCAGGTGCCAGTCGACCAGCTTCCGGATCACCCGCTCGACGGAGGGCCGGTCGACGTCCAGCAGCCCACCCGCCACCGCGGGCGCGAACTCCCGGTCGGCCGCCCCATCGGCCAGTGCGCACAGCGCCTCCCGGTCGGCGGGGTCCAGCGCCCGCAGCGCCCGCAGCACCCGGGCCCGTATGTCGGCCTCGCCCTCGAGCAGCACGTGCAGCGCGTACCGCTCGTCGTCGAGGCGGAACGCCAGCGCGGACAGCGGCTGTCCCGGCCGGGCCACCGCCCACCCGGCCGCGGCGCGCACCGCCAACGGCAACCCGCCGCACGCCTCGACCAGCCGCCACGCCGCCCCTGGTTCGGCGCGCACCCGCTCCACCCCGGCGATCCGGGTGAACAGGTCGAGCGCCTCGCCGGTGCCCATCGGCTGCAAGGTGATCGTCTGCTGCCCACCGGGCACCCGCAGGAGGCGCCCACTGGTGACCAGCAGCGCGGCGTGCGGGGTGCGTGGCGCCAGCGCCCGCACCAGTTCGCCCTCCGCGGCGTCGTCGAGCAGGACCAGCACCCGCTGGTCGGCCAATACCCGGTGGTACTGCTCGAGCCGGGCCAGCGGGTCGTCCGCCAGGTCATCGGCCCGCACGCCGAGCCCGTTGAGCAGCGCGCCGAGCGCCTCGGCGGGCTCCATCGGGTTCCGGCTGCCGCCGCGCAGGTCGACCACCACCTGCCCATCCGGGTACTCCTCCCGGTACAGGGTGGCCGCCTCCCTCGCGAACGCGGTCTTGCCCACGCCGGGCATACCGTTCACCACGACGACGGGCCGCTGCCCGCGCCCTGGTCGCGAGGTCGCGAACGCGGCCAGCTGCTCGTGCCTGCCCACGAAGTCCGCCACCCGGCCCGCCACCCTCGGCTGCCCGCCCCGGGCGGTCAGGGGTCCGCCTGCGCGCCGTCGCGACGGCTGGAGCCTGGCCACCCCGGACCGCTCGTCGAGGATCGCCCGGTGGGTGTCGCGCAGCAGCGGGCCGGGGGAGACGCCCAGTTCCGAGCGCAGCAGCGCCATCCCCTCCTGGTAGGTGTCGAACGCGGCAGCCTGCTGGTTGGAGCGGTACAGCGCGGTCATGTACTGCGCGCGCAGCCGCTCGCGCAGCGGGTGCGCCCGCACCAGTGCGAGCAGCTCCGGCAGCAGGCCCCCGAGCGCGTCGGTCAACAGGTCGGCGTCGATGCGGTCCTCGAGCACCTCCAACCGGGCCTCGGCCAACCTCGGCCGCTCCACCTGCGCGAACGGCTCGGTCACCCCGGTCAGCGCCTCGCCGGGCCACAGCGCGAGCGCCGAGTGCAGCAGGCCGCGTGCCTCGTCGTACCGCTCCGCGCGCAGCGCCGAGGCGCCCGCGCGCGAGAGCCGCTCGAACTCCGCGAGGTCGAACCACGCGCCGCCGAGGGTCAGCCGGTAGCCCGACCCCTGGCGCGAGATGGCGGCTCCACCGTCGAGGTGGTTCCGCAACCTAGAGGCGTAGGTGTAGATCTGGGCCTGGCAGGTCTTCGGCGAGACCCGGCCCCACAGCACCTCGCTCAGCGAGCTGTCCTGGACGCTCTGCTCCTTCGCCAGCAGCAGCGTCGCCAGCATCGTCTTCTTCTTCGTGCCCGCGAGCGGGACTTCGGAATCGTCTTCCCGTTGAGCGCTCACCGGTCCGAGGATGTGGAATCGCACACTGCCCCCATGTGTCAGTGCGTGGATGCGCCCGCCGTCACCGGTGGGCGGTGGATCGCTGCGCCCGTCGTGCCGCGTGCGGAGAACTGGGCGCTCGACGCGGCAGGCACGGCGTGCACGTCGCCACGTGCGTGCCGTCGAACGTACCGCACAGGTTTCGGCTTCGGTGCGATTATCGTCGGATGATCCAGGGCCCGGTCATGTCTCCCCCGATCGGTGGAGTCGTAGTGCGCCAAGGCATCCGCCCTGTTGTTGCCGATTGCCAGGGGGCGGCCACGGTTCGTTGACGGGCATCGAAGTTGTGCTACACTCGACTTTGCTGACCGGGCAGGGGGTCCGGTGGGGGGACATGGGGGTCCTTGTGCGTCTTCTCTTGTGCTGTATCGGATCTTGCCCTGACTCGGGTCTTCCGGCTCGTCTTCCTCGGGACCTGCGAACTCTTCTCCTGTCGTGAAATCCTGATAGGACACCATCGGGGTCCGCGCGTCTTGTGTGTGCCCCCTCCGCGTCAGCATGCCTCCACTGCTGTTTCCAGCAACGACAAAACCGATCCTGCGGAGTCCGTTGTGGACACTATGGGTGTTGGCGTGCACTTCGGCGTCCTCGGTGGACGCAGCAAGGATGTGCCATGACTGTGCAGATCCCCGATTTCAGTGCGATTTCCGGGGCGGCGGTGAGTCGGGCGCTGGCGGGCAGGCGGCGCCAAGTCGTGGACATCGTGGAAGCCGCCTACCTGGCCCACGACCGGGCCGAGACGGTCAACCCGCCCTCGTACTTCCTGCGCTTCCCCGACGCCCCGCACAACCGCATCATCGCCCTGCCCGCCTCGATCGGCGGCGCCACCGGGGTCGCGGGCCTCAAATGGATCTCCAGTTTCCCCGGCAATGTCGCCGAGGGCGTGCCGAGGGCCTCCGCCGTCCTCGTCCTCAACGATCTGGAGACCGGCTACCCGTTCGCCTGCTTGGAGAGTTCCATCATCAGCGCGGCCAGGACCGCCGCCTCGGCCGCCTTGGCCGCGCGCACCATCGGCGCCGCCCGGCCGCGCCCCACCCGCCTCGGCATCTTCGGCGCGGGCCTGATCGCCCGCTACGTGAGCGACTACCTGTCCGCGGTGGGCTTCCGGTTCGACGAGATCGGTGTCCACGACCTGTCGCCCGAGCACGCCGACAGCCTGGCAACCCACCTGCGCACCACCGCCGACCGCGTGGTCGTCGATCCCACGCCGGAATCCCTCATCCGCTCCAGCGACCTTGTGCTGTTCGCGACCACAGCCGCCACCCCGCACGTGAGCGACCCGGACTGGTTCGCCCACCACCCCCTTGTCCTCCACGTCTCCCTCCGCGACCTGTCCCCGGAGGTCATCCTCAGCGCGACCAACGTCGTCGACGACATCGACCACTGCCTCAAGGCCGACACCTCGGTCCACCTGGTCGAACAGCGCACCGGCTCCCGCGACCACGTCCACGCCACGCTCGCGCAAGCGCTGACCGGGCGGTTCACCGCGCCCGCGGACGCGACGGTGGTCTTCTCGCCGTTCGGTCTCGGGGTCCTCGACCTCGCCGTGGCCACCTTCGTCCACCGGCAGGCCACGGAAACCGGCACCGCCACCCCCATCCCCGACTTCTTCCACGAACGCCACCGCCATGGCGAAGGGCCTCGGGGCAAGGCCCCCTGACCAGATGCGGTTCGACCTGCCATGTGGTGGGCGACCTCGCTCACTGCGGTCCGACCATCCCCGAAAACCTGACGTCAGATCAAGTGCGCTCAAATCTCCAGTTCTGCTCCTTCGGCCGTCTCCGTGGGAGTGTCGACCGGGGTGGGCGGAGTTGCGTCGGAATCAATGGCGGAGCGAACTGTTCCTGATCTCGTCGCGGAAGGCGTCGGGCAGTTGCCCGGTGGTATCCTGGCGTCGCCCAACCACGTCGTCACCCGCGAGTTCGAATGTCGTCGGTGTTCGAATCCGAAGTACAATCCGATCCACAGGAGCGTGTGCTCGTAGGCGAGTTGTCCATGCCTGCCGAGCAGATAGCGGTTGATCGCCCAACGAAGCATGCTGGCACTTCTCGCGTTGAGTTCGTTCACCTTTTTCCGTCAGGCGTCGCACCGCCTCGAGCACTCACTTTCCGGTGACCTGACCCATTTCGTCCGGTCGAACAGGTAGACGATCACGGTCGTCAAGGGGACGGTCGGGTCCCCGGCGGCAGTGTGGCCCAGGACAGCTTCACGCACCGCCCGTAAGTCGGTTGCCCCGTGTCGGTCCCGCCGCCGATGACCTGCGCGGCTGCCGTACGAGTCTGCCTGATCGAGGGGCGGGCGCGCACCCGACGCGACCGAACAACTCGAATCGTCCTCGATCTTTGACCCGCGACCCAATCGCGGTCATGCAGTCGGCATTCGGTGGTCGGCTGTTCAACGGCGCTGTCAAGCTCCGATTCCGCTTTTGTGGAATGCCTTGACGGGCAAACGGGTGAGATTGGCGGCACGATATTCGCTGTTGAGCGTCCTTGGTCGCCTTGGTAATCTCTGCTGGAGGTGCTTGGTGTCCAAATGGATTGCGTCGCGCGGAGTTTGCTGTCCGCGTCGAGTCGTTTGAATCCGAGGTCCCAGCAGTCGGCGATGGGGGGACAATGGCGACGAGTGCGATTTTCGGCGACCTGAGCCTGGGGTGGACCGAGCTGTTCGTGGCGGACGCCGCGGCGGCGGGCCGGGAACTCGCCGAGCGGTGGAGCTTCACCCGTGTGGCGGAGCGCACCGGAGCTGCGGCGCGCTCGGTCGCCTCGGTGCAGGCGAACGCCCGCCTGGTGGTCGCCGAAGGCCTGACGGCGACCCACCCCGCTGCCGCCCACGTCGCCGCACACGGCGATGGCGTGGCCGACATCGCCTTCAGCACCTCCGATGTGGATGGTGCGTACGCGGAAGCTCTGCGGCGAGGAGCGACTCCCCTCTCCGGACCGGGACGGGAGAGGACGATCCACCCCCCTCGGCGCCACGCCACCGACTCGGGCTGCTGGCCTGCGCGTCGTCGACCACTTCGCGGTCTGCGTCCCCCCGGTGAACTGGGACCGGTTGCCGACTTCTACGAGGAGGTCCTGGACTTCCGGACCACGTTCACCGAACGAGTCGTCGTCGGTGCCCAGGCCATGGACTCCAGGGTGGTGCAGAGCCGGTCGAGCTCGGTGGTCTTCACCCTCCTCGAACCAGGCACCACCGCGCGGCCGGGGGCAGATCGAAGTCTTCCTGTCGGCGCGCGGCGGCGCCAGAGTGCAGCACATCGTGTTCGGCACCGAGGCAACACCAAGGCCCTGTACGAGGCCGTCGAGCTCGACCGCGCCGCCGTCGAGCCGGTGCGGTGAGGGTGCGGACCCGAGAGCGCGGTGGACCGAGCAGCCCATCTCCCGACCTGGAGGCAGCCGACCTGCACGGCAGCCTGGCCGACCCGGCCCTGGCGGCCGTGAACTTCCTGAACGGGGTGTCGCGCCGCTACCCGGCCGCGGTGTCCTTCGCCGCCTGCCTGCCGTGCGAGGACTGCTTCGACGAGGGCGCTGTGCCCCGCTACCCGCGCACGTTCACCGACCACCTGCGCGAGCGACAGGGGTACACCACCGCGCAGGTCCGGCGGGCGTTGGTCTTCGGGCTCGCCGCACCCGGTCTCGATGGTGCGGCCGACCCCGTGCCGGGGATCGATCGGCTCGCCGAGTACCACCTGCGCACCCTGGCCGCCGCCGGGCACACCGGGCGGTTCGTGCTGGGTGGCTGGTCGATGGGGGGTGTCGTCGCCTACGAGATGGCGCGGCAGGTCGAGGAGCGCACCGGCGCACCGGTACCCGTGCTTCTGATCGACAGCAGGCCGCCCGGGCCAGACCCGGACGCCGTCGTCGACGACGACGAGGCGCGGCGGTTGTTCGCCGCCGACCTCAACGGGCTCACGCGGGCAGGTCGTCCCCGCCCCCAGGGTGACGAAGTGGCGATGGCCCGCATGTGGCGCGTCTTCCGCACCAACGTGCGGTCCGCTGCCCGCTACGCCCCACCCCGGGGGTTCAGCGGACCGGTGCACCTCGTGCGCGCCGGAGACGAGCCACTCGACACGCGGGCGGCCGACCTCAACTGGAGCGCGTGGACGACCGGTCCGGTCTAGGTGACAACCCTGCCCGGTGACCACTACGGGGTGCTGCGAGCACCGGGGCTCGGGCCACTCGTCGACGCCATCCGCGAACGCGCGCAACCACACCACGAGGAGGACCGGTGACCGACCCTTTTCCCGAGTTCGTCGCACCCTACAGCCCCGAGTTCGTCGAACCCGCCGGGTCGCGCAGCTCCTTCTGCGGCATCCCGGTGCGCGGGGTGCAGGACGTGCGGGACGGGGACGTCGTGATCATCGGCGCCCCGTTCGACTGGGGGACCAGCTTCCGCGCGGGCGCGCGGTTCGGCCCGCGGTTCATCCGCGACGCGGACTACCTGGAGGCCAGCGGTACCCGCCCGCACTTGGCCGCGGGCGTCGACCCGCTGGTGGACCTGTCCGTCGTGGACGCCGGGGACAACCCGATGGTGCGCGGCTACATGGACGAATCGCTGGACGCGATCGAGTCCTACGTGCACGAGATCGTCCGCCGCGGCGGCACCCCGGTCGTCCTCGGCGGAGACCACACCATCACCCTGCCCAACGCCAAGGCGGTCGCGAGGCACCGGGGCAACGGCAGGTTCGCCGTCGTCCACTTCGACGCGCACCCGGACACCGGTGTCTACACCCGCCCGGAGATGCTGGGCCACGGCGCGCCGATGCGCAGGCTCATCGGGTGCGGGGCGGTGCCCGGGCACCGGTTCGTGCAGATCGGCCTGCGCGGCTACTGGCCACCCGCCGACGTCCTGGAGTGGATGGCGGCGCGGAACATGCACAGCTACAGCATGGACCAGGTGGAGAGCCGGGGAATGGACGCCGTCCTCGACGAGGCCGTCGCGCTGGTGACCGAGCCGGACGACACGGGCGCGGTGGACGGAATCTTCCTGTCCATCGACATCGACGTGGTCGACCCCGGCATGGCGCCCGCGACCGGGACACCGGAGCCGGGCGGGCTGACCTCGCGCCAGCTGCTGGAGGCCGTCCGCCGCCTCACCAGGGAGCTGCCGGTCGTCGGCGTCGACCTCGTCGAGGTCGCTCCGCACTACGACCAGCCGATGAACATCACCGCGCTGCTGGCCAACCGCGTCGTGCTGGAGGCGCTCACCGGCATGGCGCAGCGGCGCAAGCTCGGCCGCTGAGCCTCCCGCCCGGCCCGACCAGCTGGTCGGGCCGGGCGGGAGCCGGTCACCGGACGCGGGCCCGGAGCAGGTAGCCGACTTCCAACCCGGTCGAGTCGATCTGCTCGTCCGGGTGCGCCACCGCCAGCACCTCCAGGCCCGCGGAGTCGAACAACCGCTCCCAGAACGCCCGGGGCGCCAGCCGCTGCTCGGTGAGCACGTGCAGCAGGTAGTACGGGTTGTAGTAGGCGACACCCAGGCCGTGGCGCATCACGGCCGGGTCCTGCGGCCGGTGGTCGACCTCGATCACCAGCCAGTGCGCGCCGGGGTTGCGGGCGACGCTGCGCTCGAGCATGGCGCGCAGTGCCTGCTCGCCCTCCTGCTCCAGCACCTCCTGCAGGACGAACGCCGCCATGAAGCACACCTCCCGCCCCTCGGGGACGTCCACCTCGACAGCGCTGAGCGCGCCTGCGTTGCGCAGGTCGATCACGGCCGCCAAGCCGCGCGCAGCGACCTGCTTCTGGGCCAGGCCGAACCCGTCGGGGTCCGGCTCGAACCCGACACCGGTCACCCCCGTCCGGTGCCCCACAAGCTCGGCGAGGAACGAGCCGTCGCCGCAGCCGACGTCGACGACGGTGAGGTCCCGGTGGTCGAGCGCGTCGAGCAGCCTGCGGGCCAGCGGGAGCGCGTCGAACATGCTCATCCCGCAGCTGCCCGCCCCGACCTTGTCCCGTGCCGGGAGGCGTAGGGCGCGCCCGCGGCAAGCGTGGCACCGAGCTGGCCGAAGGTCTGGCGTAGCCGCCGATCATCAGGGTGTACCAGGGCAGGAAGGGTTCGAGCCTGCTGCCCTTGGCGGTCAGCGACCATCGCCGCTCCCGCTCGGCGACGTAGCCCTCATTGGCCAGGTAGGCCAGTACGCCCACCAACCGGCTCGGCTCCATCGAGTGCTCGGCGGCCAGCTCGGCCGAGGTCGCCCCCGCCTCCCGGCCCAGCGACGCGCAGAGCCCGCTGGCGTGCACCTGGTGGAGCACGCTGGCCAGCGCGAAGTGGCGGATCGGCTGGAGGGCCTCGACGAGACGGATCTCGAAATCAGGTTCGGTCACGCGGTTTCTCCGTCCTGTGTTCTGGTGTTGAGGTCTGCGGCGCCGCCCGCGGCGCGGTGGTCGAGCTCGGTGAGGGCTTGGGCCAGCACGTGCAGCGACCTGGAGGTCCCGACGCTCACCCGGACCCAGCCCGGCAGGCCGAAGGCCGCCGTGTCGCAGACGCGCACGCCGAGCGCCGCGAGCCCGGCGACGACCCCGCCCGCGCCCGCGGGGGTGCGGCACCGGGCAAGCACGAAGTTGGCCTCGGTCTCCCGGACGTGGTCGAACAGGTCGGCCGTGGCAAGCACCTCGGCGTAACGGGGCCTGAGCTCCACCACGCAACGCCGGAGATCGGCGAGGTGTGGCCGGTCCGCGAGCACACCCTCCGCCGCGGCCAAGGCCACGGTGTCGACAGCCTCGTAGCGCTGCGCGGCGCGCAGCGCGCGGATGGTCTTCTGCGAACCGAACACCGCGCCCAACCGCACGCCCGCCAGGCCGAACGACTTGGAGAAGCTGCTGTAGACCAACAGGTTGTCGGTGTGCGGAGCCCGCGCGGCCCGGGACACCGGCGCCGGGCCGAACCGCAGGTAGGTCTCGTCGAGGAACACCAGCGGCGTGTCCCGCAGGACCGCGTGCAGCCAGTCCGGGCCGAAGGTGTTGCCGGTGGGGTTGTTCGGTTGGGCCAGCAGCACCACGCCGTCGCGTAGCTCGGCCGGGTCGGTCGCCGGTTCCCACCGCTCGTCCAGGACGATGGTGCGGACCCGCTTCCCCAGCGCCCGTGCCCGGTCGGCGTAGCCGGTGAACCCGGGGGAGGTGGTCCACGCGGTGTGGGTTGTGGACAGCACCAGGTCGACCGCTTCGTCGACACCACTGGTGAGCAGTGTGGCGTCCTCTGGGACACCTTGGTACTCGGCGACCGCTGCGGTCGCTGAGCGGCGGAGGTGCCCCGGGTACCGGTGCAGGTCCTGGGCCGCGGCGATGACGCGCTCGACAGCGATCTTCGATGGGCCCAACGGGCTCTCGTTCAAGTGCAGGCGAACTTCGGTGCCGGGCCGGATCGGCGGGCTCGGCGCGTCCTTCCACATCGACATGGGGTGAAACTGGCACGTCCCAGCGGATGCGCAGGCGCTTGAACCCGTCGTTCCAGGCGATCGTGCTTTCGACGACCCACCGGACCACACCCAGGCCGGAGCCGCGCAGCTGTCCGCGGCGGGCGATCCGCGTTTCGACGCCTCTGGCGCGCAGGCGCCTGCGGTACTTGTCGTGGTCGTAGGCCCGGTCGCCGAAGACGATCCCGGGCCGGTGGCGGGGCGGCCGAACCTGCCCCGCACGTGGGGAACCGCGTCGAGCAGCGGCTCCGACTGGGTGATGTCACTGCGGTTCCCACCGGTCAACACGACCGCGAGCGGGATCCCGGCACCGTCGGTCAGGACGTGGTGCTTGGACCCTGCTCTGCCCCGGTCGACCGGGGCACGGGCCGCTTTTGGGCCCCGCCGCGCCGCCCGCACATGCGAGGAGTCGATCACCGCCCGGCCCCAGGCCAGCCGGGCCCGCCGATTGCGGTTCGGCCAGCAGGACCTCAGGCAACCGGGCCCACACCTCGGCCTCGTTCCACTCCGACAGCCGCCGCCACCAGGTCATCCCCGATCCGACCACGGCGGCGACTCGCCTCTCCTCACACCGACATGATCCGCACCATGACAACACACCGGCCACCAAATTGATCATCCTGTTGGGAACTCCCGGGCGGCAGCGACGTCGATCCACGGGATGGTTCGGTCTGCGTCGGCCGGGTGGCGGGCGCCCGGGTGCGAGCCCGGGCGCCCGTGGCGAATTCGGTCAGCTCTCGGTGGGTTCGAGCAGGATCAGCGGCACTTCGCGGTTGCCTGCCTCGATGGCCCGGGCGCGGAAGTCGGCGAAAAACGGGTAGAGCTCGTCGGTGTAGGCCAGCCAGTTCTCCCGTTCCGCACCTTCGGCCACCCGGGCGGTCATCAACCGGCGATCGGGACCGTCCTGCAGTTGCACCGTCGGGTGCGCCACGAGGTTGTGGAACCAGCTCGGATTGCGAGCCTGGCCGCCTGCCGCCGCGCCGATGGCGTAGACACCGCCACGCTCGATGCGCATCAGGGCGACCTTGCGCAGCTTGCCCGACCGGGCGCCACGCATGGTCACCACGACCACGGGACCACCCTCCGTCGTCGCGCCTTCGCGGCCGTCGGTGCGCTCGTAGAGCTCGACCTGAGCGCGGGTCGTCGCGTCGGCACTGGGGACGTATTCACCGTCGAGCAGATCCGTCGTCATGTCAGGGAATTCCTTTCATTGGGGTGGCGTTTCACGCGCGGCCGTGGATGTCGCAGCCAGAACCGCCGGGACGGTGGAGCCGTACACGTTCGCCGGCTTCAGCCGGTTACCTGGATCACGGTCTTCCCGATGGTCCGGCCGCTCTCGGCGAGGGTGTGCGCCGTCTTCATGGTCTCGGCGGTCAGGCCTTCGAGCGTGGTGGTGACGATCGGGCGCAGTCGGCCCGCCGCGACGTCGTCCGCCGCCTGGGCGAGGATCCGGCCCTGGCTGCCGACGTCACCGCCTGCCACGATCTTGCTGAACACCATCTCGCTGTGCAGCGACAGTGACTTGCCCGTGAAGGCCCCCAGGTCGAAGGGGCCGGTGAGGTCGGTGGAGGCCAGGTGACCGAAGGGGCGCAGCACCTCGACGATCGCCCCCAGGTGACCGCTGGTGCCCGAGGTCGAGAACACCAGGTCGACGTGGTCGATCCCCGCCGTGCGGAGCTGTCCGGCCAGGTCGCCGCGGTGGTCGACGACCAGGTCGGCGCCCATCGCTGTCGCCCACTCCCGTGACTCGGGCCGCGAGGCCGTGCTGATCACGAAGGCCGGTGTCATGGCCTTGAGCAGTTGCGTGGCCATCGACCCGACGCCGCCTGCTCCGCCGACGACGAGCACCCGGCCCACACCGGGCAGCAGCACGTCCTGGTCGCGGAACAGCGATTCCCGAGCTGTGAGGACACCGATGGGCAGCGATGCGGCGTCGGTGAACGCGAGCCGGTCCGGGATCTTGGCCACCACCCGGTGGTCGACCGCGACGCGCTCGGCCCAGCTACCGTCGCGGGTGAAGTCGCCGGTGCCCATCACCCGGTCCCCGACCGCGAACCCGGTGGCCGCGGACCCGGCCGCGGCGACGACGCCTGCGAACTCCCAGCCGAGCACGAGCCGCCCGCCGGGCTCGGCGCCGCGCGTTCGCCGGATCGCCGCTTCACCCGGGTTGATGCCGATCGCACGGACTTCGACCAGCAGGTCACGGTCGCGCAGCCGAGGTTCGGCCACCTCGGTCAGAGTGATGGCGAACGCGTCGAGCGCGTGCGCTTTCTCGTAGGTGAGCGCCTTCACGGCTTCAGTCCTGCCTCAGGGCGTGCAGCGCCGAGAGCGGGCCGCCGATCTGCATCAGGCGGCCGCCATCGCGCAGCGCCCCTGCGTCGACCGGTGCGAATCCGATGGTGTCGGCGACGGTGTGGAAATCCGCCTTGGCGGCCTCGTCGTCACCGGCGTAGAACAGCAGTTGCCGCCCTTCTGCGTGCCGGGGGTCGGCGGCGATGTACTGGGCGAAGAGGGTGTTGAAGGCCTTGACCACGCGCGCGCCCGGCGCGCGATCGGCTACGAACTCGCTCGCCGTCTGCACCCCGAGGTCGGCGGCGGTCGGCCGCATCGATTCCAGGTTGTTGGTGGTGTCGACCAGGACGCGGCCGTCCCAGTCGGGCAGCCCGGCCAGCGCGTCGCCGACCTGCGGCCACCCCACGGCGAGGAAGACCATCTCGGCGGCGGCCGCTTCGGCGGCCGTTCCCGCGCTCGCGCGCGGCCCCAGCCGGGTCACGACGTCGAGCAGGGTGTCCGGGCCGCGGCTGTTGCTGAGCGTCACCTTGTGGCCTGCCGTCACGAGGTGGCGGGCGATGGCCTGCGCGACCGTCCCGGCGCCGATGGTTCCGAAGTCCATGACCGTCCCTCCATCCTTCGATGACCTACGTCATCATAATTTATGATTGTAGACGTCATCATTACCTGTCAAGCCTGGACTCCTCCGTGCACTCTCGTTTTGATGATGGGTATCATCGGGGGAGACGAGCTCGCCGGGAAGGTGGTCGACGTGCCCCGCATCACGCAAGAGCAGAAGCGGCTCAACCGCGAGAAGATCGTCAACGCGGCAGGCGCGGGATTCCGGCTGCGCGGCATCGACGGCATCGGCATCGAGGAGCTGATGAAGTCGGCAGGCATGACGCACGGCGGGTTCTACAACCACTTCGCCTCGAAGGACGACCTCGCTCTCGAAGTCCTCCACCAGGGCTTCACCGACTCGCTCGAGGCGCTCGACACCATCCGCGAAGCGCACCCCCGCTCGGCGCGCGCGGCCCTGCACGACATGATCGACAAGTACGTCAACGCCGAGCACCGCGACCACCCGGAGATCGGCTGCGCCTCGGCCGCCCTCGTGTCCGACGCAGGCCGCCACGGCGCCGCCGCCCAGGCCGCATACCGGCGCGGGCTTGACGGCTACTTCGCCACCATCACCGACATGCTGCTCGACCGCGCACGCCAATCCGGCACCGGACTCACTCCCGCCGAAGCCCGCGAGCGCGCGGTGGCGCTGTTCAGCCAGATGGTCGGCGCACTGGTCCTCTCCCGGGCGATCGCGGCCGCTGCCCCGGACCTGTCAGACGAGGTGTTGACGGTCAATCGGCGGCGGCTCAAGAAGCTGTGACCGCCGTCGTTCCGGCCACCCCGACGGAGCGAGTCCGGCGTCGGGCATCCCCGCATGGCGCCGTCGGCGTGTCGACAGTCATGGCAGATTCGGCGCTCTCTTCGGTCATGTCCACGCCGACGACCAGCCGAACCGAATCGACCACCGCTGGCTGACTTCACAGCCGGATACTTGAAATAGGGTCCCCTTGACCCCCAGCCGTGCCCCGATCGTGGCCTGACCTGTGGAAACGCAGATTGCGGTCCCCGAATCCGGACGGTCGCGGCATGGTGGGCGCAGTTGGCGTCGGGTTGAGTGCGCTCGGACCTCCGGTCTGCTCCTTCGGACCTCGGTGCCTGCTCAGCAGGCCGAGCAGCGTCGTCGCGGACGGGACCAGCTCGCGGCGGGCCCGTTGGCACCGCGGTAGTCCTAGAGGAAAGCGCTGGGCTGTGCGCGCTCGTCGTCCAGCGGCACGTCGAACGCACCCATCAGAGCCCCCTGCCACGCCGCGAGCCCTGATGTCGGGTCTACGCCCGCAGGCTCGTCGACGCGGCGAAGACCGCCTGCCAGTCGATCCGGTGGCCGCGCGCGTCCAACCGCGCCAGCGCGGTCAGGAAGGCGGTGGTCTCGTCCGGTTCGGCCTGCAGGGCGGGGACCACCCGGTCCTGCTCGTCGGCGGGGAGGCAGCGGGCCGCCAGCCTGCTGAGCACGCCGCTGGGGCCGACCTCGACGTACGTGGCGACGCCCCGGGCCTGGAGGGTGTCCATGATGGAGGACCAGCGGACCGGCAGGCGGCAGTGCCGGGTCCAGTGGTCGGGGGTCGCGGCGTCGCCGGGTGGGACGAGGTCGCCGGTGGAGTTGCCGACCAGGGGGATCGCGGCGGGGCGGCCGGGGACCGCGGCGATGGCGGCGGCCAGGGCGGGCATGGCCGGGTCGACGGCGGGGGAGTGGTAGGCGTTGCCGACGCCGACGCGGTTGGTGCGCACGCCGCGCGCGGCGAAGCGGTCGGCGATGGCGGTGATCTCCTCCAGCGGCCCGGCGATCGCGACCGACGACGTGTCGTGCACGGCCGACACCGACGCCGCCGTGCCTGCCAGGGCGGGGGCGACGACGTCCTCCGGGGCCTCGATGGCGATCATCCCGCCGCCGGGCGGCAGCGCGTCGAGCAGCAACCCCCGGCTGGTGACGACGGCCGCCGCGTCCTCCAGCGACCACACCCCGGCGGCGGTGGCGGCGACGTACTCGCCGAAGGAGTGCCCGGTCACCACGTCCGGCCGCAGCCCGGCTGTCGTGAGCAGCTCGAACAGGCCGATCCCCAGGCCCAGCAACGACGGCTGGGCGAACGCGCAGTCGTCGAGGCCCTCGGCGGCGCCCGCGACGACCGACCGCAGCGGGGTGGGGAGCATCGGGTCGACCCGCGCGCACACCCGCGCCACCGCCGCGTCGACCTGCGGGAACTCCAGGCCGAGTCGGGCGCCCATGTCAACGCGCTGGCTGCTCTGCCCGGAGAACAGGAACGCCACGGGGCCGGGTTCGGGCAGGGGCGCGCACGCGGCGGCGGCGGCGGGCGCGGCGGCCAGGTCGTCGGGCCCGTGCGCGAGCAGGACCGTGCGGAACCGGTGTTCGGGGCGGGCGCGCGCGGCGAGGGCTCGCCCCAGGGCGGGCAGGTCGCCGGACAGCGATTCCGCCTGGGCCACCAGTTCGGCCGACGTGGGTGCGCTGAGCAGCAGCGGGACGATCATGCGGGGACTCCTTCCCGGGCGCGGTCGCCCAGTGGGACGAGGGTGCTGGTGGGGGCGCGGCGGAATCGGCGCCGATTCCCGGAACGGGTCGGGGGGGTACGGGGGAATGCGGTGCGGCGGGTTCCGGCATCGTCCTCACTGCTCGTGGCGCGGGGCGCGGTGGCGTCGGACCGGACTTCAACCTAGCGGTCGGGTGTGATGTTCCGGTAATAGCCCGACATCGATTTGCCGGACCGCCGTCGTGGTCCATCCGGGCGGGCGGCACCGGCGAGGATGATCTTGCCCGGTCCCGGGTCGAGGACGCGCGCCGGGGTCGGCCCAGGTTGGTGGGAAGCGCTGTGAGCTGGGAAGTCGGTGGTGAGTGTCTCACCAATCCAGATACTGGGTAGCGTCTGATTTGCCGGATATGTACTATCGACGCTGTTGGTGTCGGCAGCGTCCACTCGGGAGGTGGGGCGGCTCGGTCGGTGGTGCGCTGGGCTTTCCCTCGACCGCTCGGGTGGTACGACACCATTGCCATCCCGTTTCATTCCCGGTTATTTCCCCCTTGTGTCCCCGTGCACCCCGAATGCGCCGGTCGCGTTTCCCCGACGCCCGCGCGGAATCCGGAGGAGTCGACCGTGTCCCCACCGGCCGACCTGCCCGCAGGCGCCCGCGTCGTCCTCGCGCTGCCCAGCGGCGACCGGCTGGCCGAGCTGCTGCTCGGCTGCCTCGACCGCGGGCTGGTCGCCGTCCCGCTCGACCCGCGCACCCCGCCGTCGCGCGTCGCCGAGGTCGTGCGCCGCGTGCGCGCCTCCGCCGTGATCACCCCGGGCGGCGTCGAGACCACCGGCCTGCCGCACGAGCACCCCGACGCGGACGGCCTCGCGCTGATCATGTTCACCTCCGGTTCGACGGGTGTTCCCAAGGGCGTGATGCTGCCCAGGGCCGCGGTGCTGGGCAACGCCGCCAAAACAGCGGCCCTGCACGGTTTCGCGCCCGACCGTCCACACGCGACCTGCCTGCCGCTCTACCACTGCAACGCGCTGGTCATGTCCCTGGTGGGCACGCACACCACCGGCACGCCGCTGGTCCTGCACCCCGGGTTCGACCCCGCCGCCTACTTCGCCGACCTGCGCGCCAAGGAGGTGCGCACGGCCTCGATCGTCCCGGCGATGCTGCCCGACCTGCTCGACTCCGCGCCGCCGTGGCCCGAGAGCCTGGACTACCTCATCACCGCCGCCGCCCCGCTCACCGCCGACCTCGCCCGCCGCTTCCACGCGCGCTACGGGCCGAGGCTGCGCCAGGGCTACGGGCTGACCGAGCTGGTCAACTTCTCCTTCACCACACCGCACCCCGGCCCGGAGCACTGGGTGGCGGAGTACCTCGACCACTACCCGCCGGTCGGCGCCCCGCTGCCCGGCACCGAGCTGCGGCTGGAGGCGGGCGAGGTCTGGATCCGCTCCGCGGACCGGATGCGCGGCTACTGGGAGGACCGGGAGGCCACCGCCGCCGCGCTCACCCCGGACGGCTGGCTGCGCACCGGTGACCTCGGCGCGCGGCGCGGCGACCTGCTCGTGCTCACCGGCCGCCGCAGCGAGCGCATCGAGCGCGGCGGCGAGAAGCACTACCCGCTGGAGGTGGAGCGGACCTGGCGCGAGGCGGGGCTGCCCGGCCGGTTCGCCGCCGTCCCGGTGCCGGACGACACCCTCGGCCACGAGATCGGCCTCGTCACCGCCGACACCGACGCGGGCACCATCGCAGCCGCCCGCGCCATCGCCGAGAACGGCCCGCTGCGCCCCGCCGCCCTGGCGTTCGGCGCGTTCACCGCAACCGCCACCGGCAAGCCGCAGCGCACGGCCATGGGCCGGGCGCTGGCGGCGGGCCGGGAGAACCCGAGCCGGTGGAACCACGCGCTCGACCCCGGCGGGACGGCCACCCTGCGGGCCGCCGCGCAGGCGGCCCGCGCGCGCCTGGCCGACGAGGTCGTGCGGCGTCTCGACCACACCGGCCCGGTCCGCGTGGCCGACCCGGCGGACCCGCGCCGCGCCCCCGGCGAGCTGCTGGTCGTCCCGCACGGCCCGGGCCCC